>NZ_JAGNYF010000082.1 GCF_017985075.1 Flavobacterium sp. | reverse complement strand
GTAATTCCAAGTTTTCTAAATACATTCGGAATTTGTCCTAAGTTATCCCAACTTACATCTTTAATTGTAATTTCACTTTTTGTCATAGCCGCTAAGCCAATCCAAGAGCCAATTTCAATCATATCTGGTAAAATTCTATGCTCACAACCACCTAAAGATTCGACACCTTCAATAGTTAATAAATTAGAACCAATACCTGTGATTTTTGCACCCATTGAATTTAACATTTTACATAACTGTTGCAAATACGGTTCGCAAGCGGCGTTGTAAATTGTAGTAATTCCTTCAGCTAAAACAGCAGCCATTACAATATTAGCGGTTCCTGTAACAGACGCTTCGTCTAATAACATATACGCACCTTTTAATCGGCCTTCGTTTTCTACACCATAAAAATGGTCTTCTTTGTTGTATCTAAATTTTGCACCTAAATTGATAAATCCTTCAAAATGGGTATCTAAACGACGTCTTCCAATTTTGTCTCCTCCTGGTTTTGGTATAAATCCTTTTCCAAATCGAGCCAATAAAGGTCCTACAATCATAATAGAGCCACGTAAACTTCCACCTTCTTTTTTAAAGGCCTCTGTTTCTAAATAACCCACATTTACATCGTCTGCTTGAAACGTATAATCGCCAGGTCCGTTTTTCTGAATTTTAACACCTAAATTACCTAATAAAGTAATTAGTTTGTTTACATCAATAATATCAGGAATGTTAGTTACTCTAACTTTTTCTGAGGTTAACAACACAGGACATAAAACCTGTAATGCTTCGTTTTTTGCACCTTGTGGTTGCACATTTCCTTTTAAGGGCGTTCCGCCTTCAATTTTGAATGTTCCCATTTATATTGTATTATTTGGATTATTTTTTGGTTTAAAATTTTTTCCGCCTTTGTAATTTGGATTATTTAAATTGGCTTTTGTATTATCTGGTGTATGTGGTTTTGCATTTGAATTTCTGTTCAATTGCGGTTTGTTTTGATTAGACGGTGGTCTGTTCGCGTTTCTGTTCGTATTTGTATGCGAATCATTCTTAGTAAAAAACTGCGTTTTATTCGACTGTTTTTTATTTACCTTCATTAAATTTTGCGACGTAGAAAGTTCTTCTTTCATTGCCGTTAAGTTTAATTCGCCATTAGATAATTCTAATAAGTGATTAAAAATAACTTCGTCTGTAACCGTATCTTTATTCCAACTTAAAAAACATTTTTTCATATGATTGGCAATCACAATGATTAAAGCATTTTTTAATTCGCCTTCCTCCCATTTACGTGCTACATCAATCATATATTTGATGTTGTTTCCGTAAAAACGGTATTTTGGAAAGTTTTGTGGATACGTTAAACGTTCTGGTTTCAATTGCACTACTTCTCTTGTAGGAATTGGATAGGGCGAATCAATATCTAATTTAAAATCAGACATAATAAACAATTGATCCCATAGTTTGTGCTGAAAATCTGGCACATCACGCAAATGCGGATTTAAATTTCCCAATACCGAAATTACATAACGAGCACCTTTGTTGCGTCGTTCTCTATCTTCGATAGCCGTAATTTGGTTAATTAAATTTTGCACATATCTTCCGTATTCAGGAATAATTAAATGTTCCCGTTGCGAATTATATTCTAAATAATTAATTGATTCTTCGTTGTTGTATGCCATATTTATAATGAAATAATTCCTTCTATAGTTGCTAATTCTTGGTATTTTTCAATTACTGTATCTGCGTTTTGCATCGTCACATTAATTGAAATACTTGTATATTTTCCTGTTTTAGAAGCGTGTGTTTTTATAACGGCGCCCATATTATTAAAGGCATTTTCAACTGTATTCACATTTGTAGCATTTGTTGGTACAATAAATTTGTATAAATACACAGCAGGCCAAGTGGTTGATTCTTCTAATTCCGATTTAAGTCTAATGTAAAAATCTTCGGTTTCTTTATTCATTTTAATTTAATAATAAACAACAAATATACATTTATAATGTTTGATTTGAAAATTTAAATAATTAAGATTTTCAAAATATAAAAAATGATAGTACATTTGACTTTTAAAGCCTTAAAATGAATAAAAAAATTATACTCCTTATTGGCGGTCCAAGTTCTGGAAAAACCACCTTAATTAATCACTTAGAAGCCGAAGGACACATTTGTTATCCTGAAATTTCAAGAGAAGTAATTTTAAAAGCCCGAGAAGAAGGTGTTGATTATTTATTTTTGGAAAATCCGATGTTGTTTAGCGAACGTCTTTTAGAAGGGAGAATTAAACAATATCAAAACGCCGTAAACGAAGAAAAACCTGTTTTTATTGATAGAGGTATTCCTGATGTGGTGGCGTATATGGATTTTATTGGCGACACCTACCCTGATGAATTTATAACCGCTTGCGAAACCTATAAATACGACAAAGTTTTTTTGTTACCACCTTGGGAAGAAATTTACACCAGCGATGCCGAACGTTATGAAAGTTATGAAGAAGCGTCTAAAATTCATAATTATTTGGTAGACACGTATACGAAATATGGATATGAACTACACGAAGTACCAAAAACGTCTGTAGAAGAGCGCTTTCAATTTATTATCAATCACATAAAAGACTAATTCATTTTTAATGAATCAACCGTTAGATGTTTTAAAAGCGTACTGGAAACACAGTGCTTTTAGACCCACACAAGAAGAAATTATCCAGACTATTTTACGTGGTGAAGATACTTTTGCTTTGTTACCAACTGGCGGTGGAAAATCAATTTGTTTTCAAATACCTGCTTTGCTTAAACCCGGAATTTGTTTGGTCATTTCGCCTCTTGTTGCCTTAATGAAAGATCAGGTTGAAAATTTAAAAAACAAAAATATAAAAGCCATTGCCTTAACGGGCGGAATATCAGCTGAAGAAACCAATAATTTATTAGACAATTGTGTCTTTGGGAATTATAAATTTTTATATATTTCTCCTGAACGCCTGCAACAAGATTGGGTTTTAGAACGAATTAAAAACCTAAATATTAATTTAGTTGCGATTGACGAAGCACATTGTATTAGCCAATGGGGACACGATTTTAGACCTGCTTATTTAAAAATATCAGCGTTAAAAGACTACTTTTCAGTGCCGTTTATTGCGTTAACTGCTACAGCTACCCCAAGAGTTCAAAATGATATTTGTACGCTTTTACAATTAAAAAATCCATTTGTTTTTAAAAATTCCTTTTCACGAGACAATTTAGGATATCATATTATAAAAACCGAAGACCAACTTGGGAAACTGAAACAAATTTTTCTAAAAAATCCGGAACCCTCAATCGTATATGTAAAAAACAGAAAATCGTGTATTGAAATCAGCAAAATACTTATAGATTTTGGCTTTACTGCAACCTATTATCACGGCGGATTATCAGGCAAAGAAAAGGATAAAAATATGCAACTTTGGTTGGATGAAAAAGCCAAAATTATAGTCGCCACAAATGCCTTTGGAATGGGAATTGACAAACCAAATGTAAAAACAGTAGTGCATTTGCAACTTCCAGATAATATTGAAAATTACTATCAAGAAGCCGGTAGAGCGGGTAGAAATGGCGAAACGTCTTATGCCCTACTATTAACTCCAGCAATCGATTTTGAAAGTAGGTTGCAACAATATACCGCACAATTGCCACATAAAGAATTTTTGCATTTGGTGTATAAAAATTTAAACAACCATTTTCAAATTGCCTACGGAGAAGGATTTCAAGAGGTTTTTTACTTAAATTTAAATCAATTTTGTTCGAAATTTAATATTTCGGTAACCAAAACATTTGCGTGTTTGCAATTTCTCGATAGACAAGGAATTATCACGCTTCAAAATTTTATAAGCAATAAAGCCAGTTTACAGTTTAATATTGAAAGTCGAGAAGTCATTCGATATTGCAGTTTAAATACTAAAGAAGCTTTAATTATAGAAACCATTTTACGAAATTATACTGGTGTTTTTGAACAAGTTACTCAAATTAACACCGCATTACTTGCTACCAAATCGGGAAAAACTGAAGAACAAGTAATAACAGTTTTAAACAAACTACAAGCACAAGAACTAATTGAATTGAAACTGCAAAGCAATGACATTTCTATTCTTTACAACGAACCACGTGAAGACAGTTATACCATTAATCGTGTGGTTAAAGTATTAGAGCAACAAAATCATATTAAAATAGAGCAATTCAAACAGATGCTTCATTTTGTTTTGGATACCACTACTTGTAAATCGGTTTTAATTTCAACTTATTTTGGAGAAGAAAATCCAAAAACCTGTGGCATTTGTTCGTATTGTACCACAAAAAACAAAGTAGCACCTAAATCGGTTTTAGAGCAAATTCAGACCCTATTACATAAAGGCGCACTTTCTTCAAATGAAATAGAAAACGTACTTCATTTTTCATCAGAAGAAATTATCTTTGCCCTACAAAACTTACTTGAAAATGATATTGTTTTTATAAATACGAATAATCAATACCAAATTAAGTAAGTCTTACATTTTCTTAACGAATACTATAATGGATAAATTAAAAATTATATTTATGGGAACGCCTGACTTTGCAGTTGGCATTCTTGATACACTATATAAAAGTGAGTTTGAAATAGCTGCTGTTATTACTGCGCCAGACAAACCCGCAGGACGTGGTCAGAAAGTTTCAGTTAGTGCGGTAAAAACCTATGCATTAGAAAAAAACATTCCGATTTTACAACCTACCAATTTAAAAAGCGAAGATTTCTTAGAAGAATTAGCCAGTTATGCTGCCAATTTACAAATTGTTGTAGCGTTTAGAATGCTACCAGAAGTGGTTTGGAAAATGCCTAAGTATGGTACGTTTAATCTGCACGCATCTTTATTACCTAATTATAGAGGAGCCGCTCCAATAAATTGGGCAATTATTAATGGCGAAACTGAAACAGGTGTAACAACTTTTTTTATTGACGATAAAATTGATACGGGTGCAATGATTTTAAATCATAAGGTAGCAATTGATGAAAATGAAAACGTGGGGCAGCTTCACGACAAATTAATGCATTTAGGATGCGATACTGTAATAGAGACGTTGCATTTAATACAAAATGAAAAAGTAAAGACAACCATTCAAACTGAAAATTCAGATTTAAAAACGGCGTATAAACTAAATAAAGACAATTGTAAAATTGATTGGTCGAAACCAGGAAAACAAATTTACAATCAAATTAGAGGTTTATGTCCTTATCCAGCCGCTTGGACATTTATTAAAGACGGAGATAATGAGTGGAATGTTAAAATATATGACACTACATTTATAGAAGGAACACATACTTATACTATAGGTCAAATTATTTCTGGAAAAAAGGAAATGAAAATTGCCGTTTCTAATGGTTTCATACAAATTGATAGTTTGCAATTTCCAGGCAAAAAGAAAATGCAAATTCACGAGCTTTTAAATGGTACTTCAATTGGTGCGGATGCCTATGTTAAGTGAGTTTAAGTGCTGAAAATGGGTTAAAATAGGCCACGTTATTAACATTTGCTATAATTTATTAACATTTTAAGCAAAAATAGCTATAAATGCTTGTGTAGTTTAATGATACATTTAAATTTGTATAACAAAATTATGTATAATCATTTTAAAACTATCAATTATGAACAAATCAGAATTAATCGATGCAATGGCAGCAGCAGCTGGAATTAC
>NZ_JAGNYF010000036.1 GCF_017985075.1 Flavobacterium sp. | reverse complement strand
TGGGTACGCAAACCTGCTTCTACATGACAAACTTTTGCACCTGCATAAAATGCAGCAATACTTGCAGCCATAGTTGTAGTTGTGTCTCCGTGAACGTATACGTAATCTGGTTGAAATTCTTCTAAAATTGGTTTTAAACCTAAAATAATATCAGAAGTCAACGAATATAAATTTTGATTGGGTTTCATTAAATCCAAATCATAATTTGGTGTAATTTCGAAAAAATCCAAGACTTGATCTAGCATTTCTCTGTGTTGTGCTGTTACACATACTTTGGTTTCAAACTTTTCTTCTTTTTGAAATTGTTTGACCAAAGGCGCCATTTTTATGGCTTCAGGTCGAGTTCCAAATATAATTAAGTTTTTTATCATACTAAATTATTTATTTCAACAACCAACTTGATGATTGAATTTTATCCCCTAACCCGTCTAATAATACGATTTCCAATTTTTCACAAATAGGAGCTTCGGGTATGGAGTTATTGTTTTGGTCGCCGCCATTGGCAAATGCTAATTGGTACTCGTGGTGTACTTGTTCGTGGATGTGTTGTATGGTGGCACAAACAGTGCGATCTTCATCAATGGAAAGAAACACCTGGTCAACGCTTTTAATATTTGAGACGATAAACACTCGTTCGTCTTCTTTTTGAAATTCTTTACTGCCTTTTAAAACCCTTTGTTTGTCGTTATTGACAATTACAATAAGATAATCGCCCAACGCTTTAGCATTATTGAAATATTCAATATGGCCTTTGTGGATGGGATTAAAATATCCGCTTACTATTATGGCTTTTTTCATTTATTTATGGGTAAAGGGTGTGAGGTTTTGGGTAAAGGGTTTTTGGATTTACGTCTTATTCGTCTTTATGAATTACTTTTGAATTTTATTATTTTTAACAAGGAATTTTGAATAACGAATTGTCTAATCGGCACATTGTTTATTTTAAACCATATAAGGCATATAAGTGAGTATAAGTCTAAAATTGTCTGTTGACTGAGGCTCTCGTTGTTGACTGAGGCTCTCGAAGTCAACAATTGCTTTTATACTATTGAATACTGAATCTTTAAATTGGCACATTGTCTAATTGACTAATTTTTCACCTTCCAATATCCGCCTGTTTTTTTGCTTCCTTTTCTTTCTATATGTCCCTTATCTGTTAAACTTTTTATTTGTCGTTCAATTGTTTTTAATGGTCTAGCTCCTAATATATCGGATAATTGTTTTGCCTGAATACCTGGGTTATGAATTATTGCAGTTAACATGGAATTTAATCCCTCATTTAATCCCTCATTTAATCCCTCATTTAATCCCTCATTTAATCCCTCATTTATACCGAGATTATTGGTGTTGTTATTAGAATTATTAAAAACTGTGACTCTAAAACCGTTTTGAAACTCTTCAAAAACAGGTTCTTGTAATCCATAACTAATAAAAGCATTTGTAATGCGTTGTATTCCTGAACCGTACTTTTCGATAATTCCTGCTTCTCTAAATATATCGGCTACTTTTCTGTTTCTGGCATAAGAGGTATAAGTCCCCGCTTGTAAATCAGCAATTGTCAATCCATTTTCCAATTTTCCCGGATTGTAGAATTCAATTTTGGTGTCGTATATTTTTATGATAGCATCTCCAGCACTTTGATAATTTCGATGTACAACCATATTGATTACAATTTCTCTAAGTGCTTCAAGCGGATACTCCCATTTTTCCTTCCGTTGCGGGTCGCCTGTAATAATGTAATTTTTATTAATGTGTTTTTTAAGAAATGCTAAAGTTATATCCACTTCGTTAAACAAATCTGTTCTTACCACCAAACTGTCTTTGATACTTGTTTCAGAGGCAAATCGACCTATTGAAATGGTCGCATCGAATACTTCATTTTTAGAAAATAACAAATGACAAGCATTAGCAATTTGATTGTCGTTTTTTACTAATTCAAATTTGCGAAGTACCTTAAGGGGTTCGTCCTGAATTTTAACTTCTCTAATTTGATTCGCTAAATCTATAAATTGAGCGACTTTATCCAGAGAAATCGAATCCATATCATAATGTGGTGACGGATAATAATCCCAACTACTACTATAGGTCTTTAAATGCAAATCTGCTACTTCTTGAGAACTTAGCTGATGATTGGCACCATTTACTCTTTGATAATATCTTCCTTTGAATGCGACTGGTTTAATTGGAAATTCGTGTACACTAACACAAATTATTTCTTTTCCCTGAATAATTAGAGGTTCTATGTCGGTAATTATACCTGGCTGTGTTTTATTCTTAATTTCGTTTATCCAATTTTGGATGCTTTCTTTTCCAATCGAAAAATTGGGAATCGGTTGCCCTAAATCATCTACACCAATATACACTTTTCCCCCTTTTGTGTTTACAAAAGCAGAAACCGTTTCAATTACCGCATCATTGAAACTAGATTTAAATTCTGTATGTTGGTTTTCTAGAAGCAATTTTTTGGATTACTAGTGGATATTGGGTTTGAGGTTTTGGATTTGCGGATGTACAGATTTGCTACTTTTCACTTCTTATTATATTGAATAACGAATTGTCTAATCGGGACATTTTTTATTTTAAAACCATATAAGGCATATAAGTGAGTATAAGTCTAAAATTGTCTGTTGACTGAGGCTCTCGTTGTTGACTGAGGCTCTCGTTGTTGACTGAGGCTCTCGAAGTCAACAATTGCTTTTATACTATTGAATACCAAATCTTCAAATTAGCACATTGACTTTTTGACTCATTGGCACATTAAAGACTTAACTCTTTAAAAATTCTTCTTATAATCAATCCTAAAATAGTTAAAAACCCAGCTAATATTCCGCCTAATACTATTCCTTTTGCTTTTCCGAATTTTTCTTTTGGTAATGGTAAAATGGGTTGGTCGATAACTTGTATTAACGGCGTTTCTTTACGAAGGGTTACTTTGGCCAATTCGGTTTGTTTTACGATTTCGGTTAAGATTGCGGTATTTGCTTGCACGTCTACTTGTCTTCTGGCAGATGGTACGCGTTTCACGTTTAAAGCTGGATTGAGACCAAATGTGTTATCGTTGGCAACTGCTACTCCAGTAATGGCGCCATTCAACTCCCTACGAATGGAATCGGTTTGACGTACCAAGATGTCCATATTTTCCTTCGCGCGTTTGCTTTTGGTTTCGATATAAAAATCGGTAACCGTTTTGGTTAATGCTAGATTAAATTGCTGTGCAAAATATTCGTTTGTTCCTTTCATGGTAATAGTACCAATGGCTACTTTTTTGTCTTTTTGGTCTACAGTTAAAGCGTTTTTGGATAAATCATTATAAATCACCCCAAAAATGCTGTCTTGGGCTCTGGTAAATTTAGTTCTATCAGAATTGGGTAAAAAAGTAATGTTTTTTAAGGCTGGTTTTTCTTCCCAGTTGCCGCGCCACTTTTTATCTTGAATGTACATTTCAGCTAAAGAAATGGTTTTGTTGTTTTGTATTACGGGCGCCAATAAAGTTTGTTCTACCATAGCGCGAGATTTAAACAATTCCATTAAATTGGCACCAGAAAAGGCACCACTGTTTCCACCTGCTCCGCCAATGTCGAAGCCAAATGAACTGGCCAAACTACCTAATCCGCCACCTGCAGCTTTTCCATCTTCTAAAGCGTAGGTTAATGTGGCAGTATACACTGGTTTTTTATAAAACGAGTAGCCCAAACCTACAAGGGCTCCTACGATTCCTGCTAAAACAATCATTTTCCATTGAGAAAGAAGGTAGGTGTACCATTCTTTAGTTTTTAGAAGGAGTTCTTTTAAAGTGATTTCGTCGTTTGGTGTTTCCATTTTTTATAGGTATTGGGTGAAGGGTATTGGGTATTAGGCTTTAGCTATTCCTTACTACTTTTCACTTTTTAGTTATACTTGTTTTTTTTTTACCGCAAGGTTCGCAAGGGTTTCGCAAAGGACGCAGTGAATGCTGGGTTGTTGTTTTGTCTGTTGACTGAGGCTCTCGAAGGCAACACTGATTTTTATTTTAACCGCAAGGTTCGCAACGTTTTTCGCAAAGGACGCGGTGAATGGTTGGTTGTTGTTATGTCTGTTGACTTCGAGTGCCTCAGTCAGCAGTCAGTTATCTGAGGCGCTCTTTGTTGGCTGAGGCACTCGAAGTCAACAATTGATTTATTATAACGAATTGACTAATCGGCTAATTAACTAATTGACACATTGCCTATAATCTCCAATAATTTTTGAAGTCTTTTTTATTTAGAACGCCTTTGATGTCGTATAAATATAAAGGGCCGTTTGATAGTTTTTCAAAATCTGATGGTGTCATGTTGCGGTAGGCTTGGTGCCCTACTGCTACTATAATGCTATCGTATTTTCCAGTTGGGTTTGGCGTTAAACGAACATTATAATGTTGCTTCAATTCTATTGGGTCTGCGTTGGGATCAATTACATCTACCTCAACAGAATAGTCTTCTAGTTCCTTAATCAAATCGATTACTTTAGAATTTCGAATGTCGGATACCTCTTCTTTAAAGGTAATTCCCATCACCAACACACGGGATTTTCCTGGGTTTTTATCTTGCTCAATAAGTGTTTGAACCACTTTTTTTGCGATAAAAGTCGGTATAAAATCATTTACGCGTCTTCCTGCAGCGATGACTTGAGGGTCAATTCCGATTTTTTTTGCTTTGTGCATTAAATAAAACGGATCGACACTGATACAGTGGCCTCCTACTAAACCGGGTTGGTACTTGTGAAAATTCCATTTTGTGCCTGCGGCTTCAATAACGGCTTGGGTATCTATATTCATTTTATCGAATATGATGGCCAATTCATTCATTAACGATATATTGATGTCGCGTTGCGTGTTTTCTATTACTTTGGCAGCTTCAGCTACTTTTATCGAAGGTGCATAATGTAAGCCTGCTTCGATAATGGAACCATACACAGCCGCAATTTTTTCAAGTGCTTCTGGACTGTTTCCTGAAACAATTTTCAATATTTTAGTAACTGTTTTTACTTTATCACCCGGAACAATTCGTTCTGGACTGTAGCCAAAATGAAAATCGACACCTGCTTTTAAACCGCTGTGTTTTTCTAAAACGGGTACGCAATCTTCTTCAGTACAACCTGGATAAACGGTTGATTCATATACTACGGTATCGCCTTTTTTTAATATTTTTCCAATGCTTTTTGAAGCACTTAATAAAGGATTAAGATTTGGCACTTTGTTTTTATCGATATCGGTTGGTACTCCGATAATATGAAAATTGGCTTCCTTAACTTCTTCATAATTAGAAGTAAAAGTAATAGTAGCATTTTTAAAAGCAGCTGGCGTTAATTCGTTTGAAGGATCAATACCTTGTTTCATTAAGGCTACTCGCTCTTTATTAATATCAAAACCAATGACTTTGTATTTCTTAGCAAATTCAAGGGCTAAGGGTAAACCTACATAGCCAAGTCCTGTTACTGATAGTATAATGTTATTTTCGGTTTTCAAGTTTATTAAAGGGTATAAGGTGAAAGGTTTTGGGTAAAGGGTTTTTAAATTTACGAATTACGATTTTGGATTTATGGGTTATTCGTCTTTATGAATTACTTTTGACTTTTATTATTTTTAACGAGGAATTTTGAATTTTAGCTGCGCTCTGTACGGCTGTGCCTAGGGTCAAATCTTCAAATTAATCCATTTTCAAATCAAAATCTCCACGGCTTCGCCTGGTCAGTCCCATTTTTGGGCTAACAATTTTAGTTTATAAACCTATTTGGTTTATTTATTCGTGTTGAAAAACCAATACGCCATTGCCTTCATAATACTTGGTAATATGAAAGGTGATGGTTTTTCTGATTTCGGTTTCAATTTTTGGTTTCAATTGTGCTAAGTACTTTTCGTCAACTACATCTCCTTCAATCACTACTTCTATTTGGCCTGAATCGATGCCTTTTGCGTAATCGCCAATTAAAAAAACACGGTTGATGGAGCCAATTCTATCTACAATTGATTCAATAATATCATCTAACCCAATGTGTTTCCTCACTATTTGTTGTAATAATGAGAAAAAAGGGTGTAGCTTGTTTGCTTTATAAATAACTTTTGATTCTTGCTCCTTGCGAATAATAAACCCTGCGTCTGACAGGTTGTTCAATTCTTTACGGATGGCGTTTGTGTTTTCGTGCATTTCAGTTGCTAATCCTCTTAAATACCCATCATTTGCGGTATTAATGAAAAATTTCACTAATAAGCGCAACCTGGTTTTTGAAGTAATTAAATTTGCTAGCATGCACTTCGGAATTGAATAACAAAAGTACTCTTATTTTTACGAATAAAAAAAGGTTTTACTAAAATTTAGATTCGTTTTTTAAATGATTATTGATTTGTTGTTCGTTTTTAAGGCTTTGATTGAATCTTTTTACATTTTGTTTTAATACATTTTTATCTTCAAGTGATAGCCTAATTTTTTTTATGGTTTGATTTTTATAGGTTACTTTTAAATAATAGTTACGGTACCATTTTTTAGTGGCGCCTATCCGTTTTAAAAAATAATTATCCTTAAATTCAATTGCTGTTTTACTGATGTTTGGCCAAAATTGAATTGGTATATATTTTTTAAATAATACGAGTATTTCTTCTTCTATCATTTTGGAAATTTAATGACAATTTATTGTGACAAAATTATAAAAAAACAACATGCTACACCATATATGTTAGGCCATCTTTAGCCCATCTATGCTCTAGTTTTCAGTTCTTAATACACAAAACTGTGCTAATTCACTTTAATTCAATATTTTAAATGTTTTAATGTTGTCTCAAAAAGCCATATTTATACTATATAAGTACAACATATGTCACTTCAAAAACAAAAAAATTCCAACATTAATACTATCCAAATAGAAATTTCAAACGTGTTGAGCGAATTTATTCAAAATCATACCTGGCATCACTCTCAGCAATTTGAAAAGAAAAAAGGGAAAATACTTTTAACTTTAACGTGTGGAATAAACAGAGAACTTTTGGGCTGGTTGTTACATTGGATGTATACTATTAAAATTATTGAGCCAAAAATTTTAAGAACCTATTACGAAAGAACCATAAAAGAAGCACTGGCTGTTCATGACGCGAAGAAATCTCTAGTGTATAAAAATATTTTTGAAACTACTGAGGATATATAAGATCAAATATTTCAACTCAAAATAGAACATGTTGCTTGTTTAGTAATTGATTAAAGCGTTGTTTTTTTTCATACCTTTGCCGTATAAACTTAATTATTACATATTATGAAGCGCATTTTTCTTGTTAGCTGTTTTACTTTGTTTACCCTTTTTTCCTTTGGACAAGAGTTTTTAAAAGGAAAAGATTTGAGTCAAATTAAAGCGGCACAATTTAGTGAGGCAGAGATTGCACAAATTGGAAAAGAACTGAAAGCCAATCAAATGACTTTAGAACAAGCAGAACCTTTAGCGCTTGCAAAAGGTATGTCGGCAACTGAGTTTATGCAATTAAAAGTTAGGTTACAATCAAACACAACTGTACCAACAGAAGTAAAAGAAGAACAGAAAAAACCAGCCGCTATTATTACCCAAGATGGAAGTGTTTTGGCTTCTAAAAATGTTGCTGTTTTTGGTTCTGAATTGTTTACAAGCAAAAGTTTGTCTTTTGAACCCAATCAAAATATGCCTACACCGCCCAACTATGTTTTAGGGCCTGGCGACCAATTGGACATCAATGTATATGGGGTGCAGCAATTTAATTATTCCGCTACTATTTCTAAAAACGGAACGATAAATATCCCAAATGTTGGTGAAGTATTTTTAAGTGGTCTTGCGTTTGAAGCTGCAAAAAACAAATTACAAAAACAAATTGGAAAAATATACAGCACGCTTGCTGGTAACGGTAGTAAACTATCGGTTAGTGTTTCTAATTACCGAACCATTTTAGTAACTATAATTGGTGCCCAACAATCTGGAAATTACCGTTTAAGCTCTATGAGTTCGGTGTACAATGCCTTGCATGTGGCTGGAGGTCCAAGCGATATTGGAAGTTATAGAAAAATTGAATTGATTAGAAATAATAAAATAATTCGCACCATAGATTTGTACCGTTTTTTAACAAAAGGCGACCAAAGTGATAATGTTTCGCTTACAGATAATGATGTGATTCGTATACCAAGTTATGAAGCACGTGTTACGTTAGAAGGTGAAATAAAACGCCCTGGAATTTTTGAAATGGTTGCAGGTGAAAATTTAAAACAAGTGATTTCATATGCTTCTGGATTTACAGAAAATGCTTATAAAAATAGAATTTTGGTGAAACAAAAAACCAATTCTGAATTAAAAGTAACCGATTTGAATGAATTGACATTTGCTTCGTATCTTCCAAAAGCAGGTGATATGATTAGTGTAGATAAAATTTTAGATCGATATGAAAATCGTGTTCAGATAAAAGGAGCGGTATATCGTCCGGGAGAATATAGTCTTCCAACTAGTGGCGGCATGACTATAAAAGATTTGTTGAAAAAGGCTGACGGCGTAACTGAAAATGTGTTTTTAGAAAAGGCTTCTTTAATCCGTCAGAAAAGCGATTTAACAAAAGAATACATCAGTTTTAACTTACAAAGCGCCCTTAACGGGGAAGAAGCGGCAAATATGACCCTTCAAAAAGAAGATGTGCTTGTGGTGTTTTACAATCAAGAATTGTTAGACGATTATAAATTATCTATAGCTGGCGAGATTCGTAAACCTGGTGATTATAACTATGTCTCTGGCATGAGCTTGTATGATTTATTATTAGAATCTGAATTTTTTACAGATTTAGCAGCTAGTAATGTTTCGGTTTTTAGAAACAAGAAAGACGCTGTTTTTAATCCAAATGACAAAGAAAAAATTATAACTTTTAATCTTACAATAGATCCGAAAAACCCAGAACAAGCGGCTACATTTTTATTGGAACCACAAGACCACATAGTAATTAGAAGAATAGTTACTTTTGAAACCCCTCAAATGGTAAATGTTTCAGGCGAAATATTATACCCAGGTGGTTATGCAATTGCTAAAAAAGAAGAACGCGTTATGGATTTCATTACTCGTTCAGGAGGCATCACAGATGAAGCAGATACCGAAGCGATTAAAGTTATTAGAAATGGATTAAATATTCCTATAGATTGGAAACGAATTTCTAAAAAACCATTAAGTTCTAGTAATTTAATTTTAATTGCTGGCGACGATATTATTATTCCAAATAAAAAATCAACTGTATTGATTTCGGGTAGTGTAATGTTTGATACTGAAGTGCCTTTTAGAAAAGGTAAAAACATTAAATATTACATTAAAAACGCAGGTGGTACTGCCGAAAAAGGGTGGATGAAAAAAGTATATGTAGTACATGCAAATGGTTCTGCAAGTGCATCAGGTTCTGTTTTTGGAATTAGAAAATACCCGAAAGTTTTTGCAGGTAGTAAAATTATTGTACCAGAAAAACCAGAAAGAACAAAAGCAAGCACTGGAGAAATTGTTGGGATAGCTAGTGTATTAACTAGTTTAGCCGGAATTTTGCTAGCTGTATTAAAGTAAGAATTTTTTATATATTTAAAAAAGGGGATTTATTTAAATAAATCCCCTTTTTTGTTTGAATATAAGTCGTTATTACTACTATTTATATTTTTATGGAGTCGTAATACTCAATTGTTTTTAGCACTGCGGTTTCTGTGTCAAAAGGCATTTTATTCATCTCTAACGCTGCTTTTACTTTGTTTCCGTTAATAATTCTTGAATGAGAAATTTCTAAAAGCTTTTTAGAATTATATTCCCATTTGAACATATTGCCTATTTTTGCAAAAAGATTTAATATGCCTTTAGGAACTTTAATAATTTTGGCTTTTTTGCCGAAAACATCAGCAATCCAATTGACCAAATGTGAAGTTACTATTGGTTCATTATCTGTAACATTATAAATTCCTGAAGGAACCGTTGTTTTTTCAGAAATTTGAGCAATAATTTCTGTCAGGTTATCAATATAGCAAAAAGATTGTTTCGTGTCGAAAACACCAAAAAACCAAGGAAATTTTTTACAGAAACTAAACGTGTCGTGTAAGTTGCTTTTGGTTTCTCTTCCATAAACTGGCGCAACACGTAATATAATGGCTCTTTTTCCTTCAGGTAAAACTTGTTTCAATATAAACTGTTCCGCATCAAATTTTGATTGAAGAAAAGGATTTGTTGGATTTACTTTGGCGTCTTCTGTTACCTCTGAAATTTGTTTGTCAATTAATTCCGTAGTACTTAAAAAGATAAAAGTTTTGGCGTTTGAATTTAAAAAATATCTAAATAATTTGGCCGTTAATTCTGTATTAACTCTGAAATATTCTTCGTCAAATGCGCTGTCTTGCGGATTTAAATTTATTGCAGCTAAATGGATGATTGTTTCCGTTTCCAAAGGCATCATTTTGTGCCAGTTTTGAAATCGGAGCGAAATAGACTTGTTTTTTTTAGATTTTGAATTAAAATATTTGGTAAGGTTTTGTCCGATATATCCAGTAGTTCCTGTTAATACAATTAGGCTCATAATTACTTTTTCATTAAGAGCGCTAAAGTACAAATTTTATGAATTGAAAATTTATTTTAGTGGTAAATTAATTAGTTTGTTTTTTTATAAAATTCTGTATTTCAGTAATTTATGTTGTAAATTTATAAAAAATATTAGGGTGTATTTGGGGAAATAATACATTTATAAGTATGACAAAAGCAACATAATGTCGTATTAACGGTCTATAATTAATCGGATTCCTAACGACTTTAGTATTAAAGTTACTTTGTTTGTTGACACTTTTTCCACAACCGCCATTTGATTTTTAAATGGGCCTTCGCTAATTTGAATTTGTGCCTTGGGCGTCCAGGTTTCTATCGTTACATTAATAATAGGTGCATCTAATTGTGTTTTTAATGCTTCTATTTCGTAGGGTTGAATTTTTGCTGGTTTGCCCAACCAAAATACGTATTGCACAACACCAGCTACTTGAAACACGTCTTTTCGATTTGCTTCCTCAATTTTTACAAATACATACGAAGGAATCAAAGGCGATTCTACCTTTTTTTTTCGATCCGACCATTGTTTGATGGTGGTTACTAACGGGCAATAGACTTCTATGCCAAGTGCAGCAAGGTTCTCGGCAACCTTTTTTTCATTACGTGGCTTTGTATATAAAGCGAACCATTCCATTTTTGAATTCATTTGATAAAAAAAGCACCTAGTAAAGATGCTTTTAATTTTTATTATTTATATAGCAAAGATATCAAATATATAGAGTAACTGAAAAAATCAGAAACATTTTAATTGGTGTTGGTTGTTAATTGACGGTTAAATTAATCGCAAATAGTTATATCTTTATCAATAATTAAGAAATACTTATTATTTTTATAAAAAATATCGAACATGTCTAGTCACAAATCATCTATAATTGCCGGCACTATGAATTGGGGCAAATGGGGAAGAAATTTTAATCAAACTGCCATTCAGCAACTTATAGCAACTTGTGTAACGGAGGGAATTACAACATTTGACCATGCTGATATTTATGGCGGCTATACCACAGAAGCCGATTTTGGATCTGCTTGGGCAGAAATGAATATTGACAGAAAAGAAGTACAATTTATTACCAAATGTGGTATAAAATATGTTTGTGAGGAACGAGATTATAGCATTAAGCATTACGATTATACAAAAGAACACATTATTTGGAGCGTAGAAAATTCATTAAAGAATTTACAAACCGAATATATTGATGTATTGCTTTTACACAGACCTAGTCCGCTTATGCAAACAGAAGTTATTGCTGAAGCCATTACTGAGCTTAAAAAATCTGGAAAAATACTCGCTTTTGGTTTGTCTAATTTTACGCCTTCACAAACCGATTTAATTAAAAAATGTAGTTCCGTAGCCTACAATCAAATTCAGTTTTCCGCAACTCATTTAGAATCTATGTTAAATGGCGAATTGGATTATATGTCGCTTCATAATATTCAGCCAATGGCTTGGAATCCTTTAGGTTCTGTATATAAAGAAGCTATTCCGCAAACCATTCGATTACGAGATTTACTTCAAAAACTAACCGTAAAATATGGTATTTCTGATGATTTATTGCTTTTGGCTTGGGTTTTGAAACATCCTGCAAAGATTCAGCCAGTTGTAGGCACTACACAAATGGATCGCATCAAAAGTCTGAAACAACTTCATGATTTTGAATTGGAATTAGAAGATTGGTTTGCGATTTGGACAGAAAGTATTGGGACTAAAATTCCTTAAATAGGCTTTTAAAACGGAATTACAGGCTTACTCTTTTTCAGATAAAAATTCGATATCTTCCACTAATTGAGTAAGGTTTTTTTCTCCTTTAACGGTTTTATCGATGTTTAATCCGTTGTAAAACCCTCTAATTCTGCCTTTTTGATCCACTAAGACGAAATTTTCAGTGTGCACCATATCATAAAGCTCTTCAGGTTTTCCTGTTTTTACTGCCAAATACGATTGTCGTGCTATTTTATAAATTTCTTTCTGATTTCCTGTAACTAAATTCCATTTTTCATCAATTACCCCTTTTTCTTTGGCATATTTTTTTAATACCTCAACCGTGTCTTCATCTGGAAAAACAGAATGAGAAAGCAGTTTCACTTTCGGATTGTTTTTGATTTTGTCTTGTAACCAAACCATATTATCTGTCATTTTTGGACAAATGGTTTGACAAGTCGTAAAGAAGAAATCCGCTACATAAATTTTACCGTCATAGTCTTTATTTGTAATCTTTTTTCCGTTTTGATTGGTAAACTCAAATGGCGCTATTTTATGTTTGTAACCAATGTGTTGCACCAATGAATCTACCAATTCCGGATTTACGTCTCTGGGTGTAATTATGGGTAAGGTTCTTCTGTTTAATAATGTGTAAATGGCTATGAAAATTACAACAAGTAACCCCACAAAAAAGATGGATAATTTTTTATATTTCAGCATTTTTAAGACTATTTTTTTACAAAAATAAGACTATTTTGTTTTAATAGTTAGGTATTTAACAGTTGTGTTGCTAAATAATATTAGTTTTTTTAATAGATTTGTGCACCATCAAAACTTTTAAAATAATGAAAAACATTTACTTAGCTTGTATTTTATTGATTTCCATTAATGGGTATTCTCAATTTAATCCGAATTCGCCATGGAAAAACAATCAACCTAATTCTAAAGATTTTACTTTTCAAGGTGATGTGTCTTTTTTTAATGAATATTGGACTACCCACGATAAAAAGAAAAAAGGAAGTGGGTATAAACCATTTAAAAGATGGGAAAATCGATGGGTAAATTTATTAAATACAAACGGAAGTTTAATGACTTCTCAACAACTTTGGTCGGCTTGGCAAGAAAAAAATAACCAAAAAGCCAATAGAAATAATTTGCTTTTTTCTTTACCTCCTAGTAATTGGCAGCCAATAGGTCCTATGCAAAATGCACAGCCAAATTCGACTATGGCTAGAGGTCGTGTAAACATTGTTCATGTAGACCCTACTAATCCCAATACTATTTATTTTGGAACTCCTGCAGGAGGTATTTGGAAGTCTACAAACAACGGAACAACATGGGTGCCACTTGCTGATGAATTGCCTCAAATTGGAGTTTCAGGAATTGCTGTCGACTATTCTAACTCAAACACCATTTATATTTCTACAGGAGATAAAGACGCAACAGACACCTATTCTATAGGAGTAATGAAATCTACAGACGGTGGAACAACTTGGAATACAACTGGATTATCTTTTTCAAACACCTTTACAACCGCTGGTGATATTATTATTCATCCGACAGATAATCAAATATTATGGTGTGCTACAAGTGCAGGATTGTACCGAACAACAAATGCTGGAACAATTTGGACAATGGTTCAAAGCGGTGATTTTTCTCAAGGTTCCATTCGATTGAAACCAGGAACTCCTTCTACCGTTTACGCCGTTTCTAATAATAAATTTTACCGCTCAACAGATTCTGGTGCTACTTTCACAAATATAGTTTCAACACTTCCAGCAAGTTCTGGAAGAATGTTATTAGATGTTACTCCGGCAAATCCAGAGTATGTATATGTATTAAGCGCCACCACTGGTAGTGCTTTTCAAGGGATTTATCGTTCAACAAACGGCGGAACTACTTGGGTAAAACGATCTAATGCAACCGATATTTTTGAATCTACACAAGCCTGGTATGATTTGGCATTTGCAGCCTCTCCTACTAATGCAGAACAAGTATTTACTGGTTGTTTAAACGTTTGGCGCTCAAATAATGGTGGTACATCCTCTACAAAATTAAATAACTGGAGTACATATAATTCGAGTTTTACACATGCTGACATTCATTATTTAGGATATCATGGCACAAAATTATATTGCGGAAGTGATGGAGGTATTTACGATTCTGACACTAATGGAGCAGTATTTACTGAGAAAACAGGCGCTGCACAAATTGGACAGTTTTATAAAATTTCTGTTTCTAAACAAACCGCAGGTAAAATTGCAGGTGGTCTTCAAGATAATGGTGGTTTTGCATATAATAATGATACTTGGAGAGGATATCATGGTGGTGATGGAATGGATAACGCTATTAGTCCATTAAATAGTAATTTATATTATGGTTTTATTTATAACGGTGACGCGTTGTATATTAGTAATAATGCTGGCTTGTCTTTATCTTCTGGAGTTACTGGTCCTGAAAGCGGAAACTGGGTAACGCCATTAGTAGTAAATTCAGAAGGGGAAGTTTTTTCCGGTTTTACAAAATTATATAAACTTGTAAATAATAATTGGGTGGTGCAAAGTGGTGCTACAGTTGGATCAGGAAATATAGATTATATTGAAGTAGCTCCAACCAACAATGATATTATGTTTGTGTCTAATGGTACTCAACTTTTTAAAAGCACAAATAGAGGGCTTAGTTTTAGTTTGGTATATACTGCTCCAAGCGCCATTACTTCAATAGATGTAAATTATTCCGATGCCAATATTGTTTATATTACCACTTCTGGGGTTTCAGGAACCGTTAGAAAATCTTCAAATGGAGGTTCAACTTTTACCGATATTACAAGTGGGATTCCTAATATTGGAAAAAACATCATCATTCATCAAGGAAGAAATTCATTAAACCCATTGTATGTTGGGACTAGTTTGGGTGTTTATTACAGAGATGATTCTATGTCAAGCTTTCAAGCATTTGATACCAATTTGCCCAATGTTGATGTAACTGATTTAGAAATTAATTTAGAAGACGGTAAAATCATAGCCGGAACGTACGGAAGGGGAATTTGGCAATCTAACATTCCCATTGAAATTCCTTCAAATGACGTAAAACTAGTTTCTATCCAACAACCAACAACCGGCGTAGCTTGTTCAGGAAGTGTTACACCACAAGTAGAAGTAAAAAACAATGGATTAAATACAATTAACTCAGTGGCTGTAAATTATACTGTTGATGGCGCCTTATATACTTATAACTGGAGTGGTACTATTGCAGCCGGAAACACTCAAAACATTGTTTTACCTACCGGTAATTTTGCAAAAGGCACACATAATTTATCTGTAATTACAACTATATTAGGTGATGCATATGCTGATAATAATTCCAGCAGCACTGTTTTTTATGTTAATGATGCGGGTACTGTTGGTGTAGTTAATCCATTTACGAATACCGCTGATGCATTGGTTTCCTATAATGAAGGTTCAAGCGGGTCGCAATGGCAAAGAGCTACAAGAAATAATGGTAATGCGATGGATTCGCCAACCAATATGGTATATACCTCCAATTTATCTGGTAATTATCCTGATATGGTAAAATCTTACTTGGTCTCTCAATGCTATAATTTAAACAATGTTATAAATCCTCAAATTAGCTTTTCAATGAAATACGATTTAGAGCTAAATTGGGATATAGTATATGTAGAATATTCTACAGATTTTGGAGCAAATTGGTCTGTATTAGGTACGATGGGCACTAATTGGTATAATAGCGACAGAACACCCACTACTACAGGGGAAGATTGTAATAATTGCCTTGGCGCACAATGGACTGGTACAAATACAACAGAAGGAATCTATTCTTATCCTTTAAACGCATTAAATACAGAATCCAATATTATTTTTAGAATTGTATTTCATACTGATGAAGCCGCAAATCAATTGGGTGTAAATGTAGATAATTTCGTAATCAACGGCACGCTTTCCAATACTGCTTTTGAAGCTCAAAACGTTGTGGTATATCCTAATCCTTCTAATGGGATTTTTAAAATTAATTTTGGGACAATTCAACCACTTACATTAGAAGTATATGATGTTGCCGGAAAACAAATTATAACTGAAAAAGATATAATTATCTCAAATTTCGAAAGCAATTTGGATCTGTCAAACGCTTCAAATGGGATTTATTTTATTAAAATTACAACCGAAAGTACTACATTTACAAAAAGAATAATCAAAAACTAACTTTATGAAAAATGGATACATACTCACCGGGATAATATAGAGCTTATGCAAGGCTTCAAAATATTGAAAACCTGAAATTCTGAACTACATTTAGAATGACAGGTTTTTCTTTTTATACCGTTTCCTTTTTTATACATTTGCGTAATGCAATTTTCTTATCCAAATAACGAAAAACTAAAAAGCCATAAAACAATTGATCTTTTGTTTTCTGAAGGAAAATCTATATCTAAATATCCGTTACGATTGGTTTATGTTAAAAATACTGACCTAACTAATTCTGAAAAAATTTTAATGGGTGTTTCCGTTTCTAAAAAATATTTTAAAAGAGCGGTTGACAGAAATTATTTTAAAAGAGTACTTAGAGAATGTTATCGATTAAATCAAAACCTATTGAAAGATAACCTCCAAACGCCTTATGCTTTTATGTTTTTTTATCAGACAAAAGAAAAATTATCGTATCAAGAAATAGAAGAAAAAACCATACAATTATTTCAAAAATTTAACGAAACGATAAAGTAAATTAAAAACAACCGCTTTTTTTTAAAGATTTTAATTAAATTAGTAAAAATATTATTCCATAAATTATGAGTTTTTTAAACAAAAAAAAGGTGCTTATTCCAACACTTGTAGCTGGATTTTTATTTGTAGCCGTAAGTTTTCAAAACGATTTTTTTGCCTTAGCCAAACAAATTGAAATTTTTACGAATCTATATAAAATTGTCAATCAAAATTATGTAGATGAAACCAATCCAGGCAACTTAATGGATGTGGCTATAAAAAGTATGCTAAGCGAATTGGATCCGTATACCGTTTACTTTGATGAGCAAGATGTGCTTAAATTTAAAATAAATAATACGGGTGAATATACCGGAATTGGGGCCATTATAACACGAAAAGATGATAAAATAATCTTAAAAGAAGTATACGAAAATATGCCTGCCGATAAAGGTGGTTTTAAAGCAGGTGATGTGATTACCCAAATTGGAGATGTAGTGCTTAAAGATTTTAAAGACGACGCATCTCAATTGTTAAAAGGTGCTAAAAACACTAAAATTGACATCGTATATTTCCGTCAAGGAATAGAAAAAAAAGGCCAAATTATTTTAGATGAAGTAGAAATAAAAGCCGTTCCGTATTATAAATTATTAAGCGACAAAACAGGTTATATTGTGCTTCAAAAATTTAACGAAAAAGCGTCTGCAGAAACCAAAGCAGCGTTACTTTCTTTAAAAGAACAAGGTGCCACAAAAATTATTTTAGATTTACGAGACAATCCTGGCGGATTACTTCACGAAGCGGTTAATATTTGTAATTTATTTGTGTCAAAAGAAGAAATTATTACCACAACAAAATCGCAAAACAAAACACATAATCATATTTATAAAACAAAAAACGAACCCGTTGATACTGAAATTCCATTAGCAATTATTGTAAATGACCGAAGTGCTTCTGCTTCAGAAATTGTTTCGGGTGCGTTGCAAGATTTAGACCGAGCAGTAATTGTAGGAAATAGAAGTTTTGGGAAAGGATTGGTACAACGGCCATTTAATTTAACCTATGGTACGCAAGTAAAAGTAACCATTTCAAAATATTATACGCCTTCTGGTCGTTGCATACAAGCTACTGATTATAGCAAAAAAGACGCCAATGGTAAAGCCATAAAAACATCTGAAAAAGAATATAACGCGTTTAAAACTAAAGGCGGAAGAATTGTTTACGATGGCGGCGGAGTTTTGCCAGATGTAGAAATTGCTGATATGAAAAAAAGCGCCACCAGTTTAAGTATTGCTAATTCAGATGCTGTTTTTGAATTTGCAAACGTGTTGTATTACAGAAATCCAAACGCAAAAAGCGCAAGCAATATCTCAGAAGCAGAATACAACGAATTTAAAGCGTTTTTAAAGAAAGAAAAGGTTGAAATCAACAACAACAGCGACAAGTCTCTAAAAAACCTGTTAGAAGCTGCTAAAAAAGATAAAATAGATGCCGACATTCAAATAGAAATAAAACAATTAGAAGCCGCCATTGAAAAAACAAAAGACAAAGAATTAGATAAAAACAAAGAAGAAATTAAACGCCTTCTTTTACAAGAATTATTATTACGTTATGGCTATCGTAACGCGTTTTACGATTATGTTTCTACTAAATATTCGGATGTACTAAAAGCGCAACAAATATTAAATAATCCAACAGAATACAAACAAATATTAAAAAAATAAAATGAAGAAAATAGTTGTATTTCTATTTTTAGTTGCTTCTTTTCTTGGGTTTTCTCAAGAAGAAACCGTGCATTCTATTTATTTTGATACCGATGTGCGTGAAATAAAACCTTTACAATCTGAAGCGGTAGTCTATTTTTTAAGTTTGATTGATACCACGCGACTTCAAAGTGTTTCTATTTATGGTTATTGCGACGATGTGGGAAAAATAAATTACAACTACAAATTATCACAAGATCGCGCAAATAGTGTAAAAAACATGTTGGTAAAAAAAGGCGTGAAATATAAAATTATTGTAAAAATTGAAGGAAAAGGCAAGGTGCTTATTGATGAAGATTTAGAAGAAGACATTCCTGAGGCCAGAGCTAAAAACCGTCGTGTAGATGTGGTTTTAAACTTTAAACCTTTAGTGATAGAAGAACTAAATATCCCTGGCTTATACAATACTATTAGAAAAAATGCCTTAGTAGGTGATCGGGTGTATTTAGATAAATTACTTTTTGATAGCGGTAGTAGCAAACTTAAACAAAGCGCTATTAAACAACTCGAAACGATTGTTATTTTACTAAAAAGATATCCAAACATTCAAATTGAAATTCAGGGTCATGTTTGTTGTACGCCGCCGTTTCATAAAGACGCTATTGACAAGGATACACGAAAAAGAGAACTATCCAAAAATAGAGCAGAAAGGGTGTATAAATTTCTTCATAGTCGAGGTATTAGTAAAGTCCGTATGACTTTTAAAGGATATGGAAATACACAGCCCATAGGCAAAGATGAGCAATTTGACAGAAGAGTAGAATTGGTTATTACGAAGATTTAAACCGAATTTTTACTATACCTTTTTCATTTCAATGTGCGGAATGTCGTCTTCCAAATAACTTTCACCAACTACAGCAAAACCGTGACTTTCGTAAAATTTTTGCAAATATAATTGGGCAGAAATTGTAATTTTTGTTTCCTGAAAAAGTGATTTAATCGCATCTATAGAAACGCGCATCAACTCGTGACCAAATTTTTTGTCTCGGTACGATTCCTTTACAATTACTCGACCTATTGAGCTGTATTCAAAATAATCTTTCGGTTTAAAAAGGCGTGAACAAGCCACTAAAACACCGTCGGAATACCCTAAAACATGAATGGCTTTTTGGTCTTTTCCATCAATGTCTTGATATACGCAATTTTGCTCCACTACAAACACTTCGGATCGCAATTGCAACAATGCATATAACTCGTCAATAGTTAATTCTTGAAACGGCTTTATTTTAAATTGAATCATTTTATTAATTTGAAAGACAAAACTAAACCATTTTACGAGTTGAAACAAAAAACCTTTGTGAAAGTTTATTAAAAATAACACTTTTACAAAGGTTTAAATAATATAAAAATAATGGTTTATCCTTGTATTTTCAGCTTCATTCCAGGTTGAATATTATCTGTTTTCAAATCGTTTTTCTTTTTTAAATCGTCAGTCGTTAAATTCGGAAACTTTTTAGTGATTGAAAAAATAGAATCTCCTTTTTGTACGATGTAATAATCTTCTTTAATTTCAATTTTGCTTTTCGCAGAAGAATATTTATTTTCTGTTGGTTTTTCAGTATTTACAGCAACTCCATTTTCAACTTCTGGCTCAATAATTTCGGTTTTCGGTTTCGGTTTTTTGACGACTTCGTTGACCGTGACTTTTTTGGTAGTTTGTATCACCAAACTTTGTCCGGCATTAATAGTACTCCCTTTAATTTTGTTCCACGTTTTTAAATCAGTTATAGACACTTGGTTTTTCTTAGCAATCTCAGCTAATGTCTCGCCTTTTTTCACTTTATGGAAGTTTTTACTTACTACTTCTTTGGTGCGTTTCTTAAGCACTTCTTCCATCTCCACAGGCTCGTTATTCGCAACTACAAGACTTGCGGCTACTGCTAAAGAATCTTGTTTGGCAATGCTGTCGCGTTTTTTTGCTTGAAGTGCTAACTGAAGGTTTCTTGATTTTTCTTGTTCTAAATATGCTAAATAGCCATATATTTTTTCTTCGTTCGAAACAAAAATCCCAATTTTATTTTTCGGTAAGCGTAAATAAAAATATTCATCGTCAATTGAAGGAATGTATTTTGATTTATAAATTGGATTTAAGTATTCCAATTGTGCCTCAGAAATATCTAATAAATCCGACAATTGCTTAAATGTCATGGCTTGTTTTACCATAACGGTATCGGTTTCAAAATACGTCATTTCTGCTTTTTTAGGCACCAAACCGTGTTCTTTTTTAAACTCGTAAATGTACATCGTAGCTAAAAAAGCAGGTAAATAGTTAGCCGTTTCTCTTGGTAAATATTTTCTAATTTCCCAATAATCTGTTTTTCCACCAGAACGCCTAATGGCTTTTGAAACATTTCCAGGTCCGCAATTGTACGAAGCTAAAACCAAACTCCAATCGCCAAAAATAGCATACATATTCATCATATAATGACAAGCAGCTTCGGTCGATTTTATTGGGTCATGACGCTCGTCTACATAAGTAGAAATGTTTAATTTGTATTGTTTACCAGTTGCTGGCATGAATTGCCATAAACCACCGGCGCCAACTTTAGATTTTGCTTTAGGCTGTAAAGCCGATTCTACGATAGCTAAATATTTAATTTCTAAAGGCAAATTGTATTTTGATAATTTTTCTTCAAATAATGGAAAATAATATTCTGCTAGCGCCATTTGTCTTTCAAAACTTTTAGTTCTGTTTTTTAAGAAAGATTTAATTACGTTTTCTAAAGCAGGATTGTACTCAATAACAAA
>NZ_JAGNYF010000035.1 GCF_017985075.1 Flavobacterium sp. | reverse complement strand
GGTTTAAACATATTACTTGCATCAAGCGAACCTGTAGCGCCACCAGCTCCAACAATAGTATGAATTTCATCTATAAATAAAATAATATCATCGTTTTTTTCCAGCTCATTCATTACCGCTTTCATACGTTCTTCAAACTGGCCACGGTATTTTGTTCCGGCAACTAACGAAGCCAAATCTAACGTTACTACACGTTTGTTAAACAATATACGAGATACTTTTTTCTTAACAATCATTATCGCCAAGCCTTCAGCAATAGCTGATTTTCCAACACCTGGTTCTCCGATTAAAAGCGGGTTGTTTTTCTTTCTTCGGCTTAAAATTTGAGACACGCGTTCAATTTCTTTTTCACGTCCTACAACGGGGTCTAATTTCCCGTCTTCAGCCATTTCAGTTAAATCTCTTCCGAAATTATCTAAAACAGGTGTTTTTGATTTTTTGGTCGTTTTATTACCGCTATTACTTATAGGATTTGGCATATCTTCTTTGTAATTATCTTCTCCAGAATCGAAATTTTCAGCTCTGGGAGCATCTTTAAAAATATCTTCATTTTCGTTAGAATTCAGGCTCATATATATATCTTTTACATTATCGTAATTAATTTTCAACTTGTTTAAAAGCTTTGTTGTTGGATCGTTTTCGTTTTTTAACATACATAACAACAACAAAGCGGTACTTATGGAGGTAGTATTGAAAACTTTTGCTTCTAAAAATGTATATTTTAATGCTCTTTCTGCTTGGCGCGTTAAGTGTAAGTTTTTTTTATCGTTTGTTGACAGCCCATTTGGGTTTGCAGGACTTAATATTTCAACTTTTTTTCGTAGCAAATCAAAGTTAATATTTAAAAAGTTTAAAATATCAATTGCGCTTCCATTTCCGTCTCGTAACATACCTAAAATTAAGTGTTCAGTACCAATAAAATCGTGCCCTAAACGCAAGGCTTCTTCTTTACTGAACTGTATTACATCTTTAACTCTTGGCGAAAAATTATCTTCCATAAAATCTTTAAACTATTTAAAAATATATACTTAGTATCTTAATTTTTATTCGATACTATGAATACTGCTAATTGACAAAAAAAAAATGAGAAAGCAAAATGAATTACCCATTAATTTGTTAAAATTTTCTTCAATTATTGTTGATAAGTATTTCGATTTTGTTGGAAATTTTAGTTTCAAAAAACTCAAAAAATCGTATATTGGCACGTTTAAAAAAAATCAGTAAAAATTAAATAAATACCTATGACTGACGGAGAAAAGTTAATACCTATTAATATTGAAGATGAAATGAAGTCAGCCTACATCGATTATTCGATGTCGGTTATTGTATCAAGAGCGTTACCAGATGTAAGAGACGGTTTAAAACCAGTTCACAGAAGAGTATTATTTGGTATGTATGAATTAGGAGTTTTTTCTAATAGAGCCCATAAAAAGTCTGCCAGAATTGTTGGAGAAGTTTTGGGTAAATACCACCCACACGGCGATACTTCAGTATATGATGCTATGGTTCGTATGGCGCAAGAGTGGAGTTTACGTTATTTGATGGTTGACGGACAAGGTAACTTTGGTTCGGTTGATGGTGATAGTCCTGCAGCAATGCGTTACACCGAAGCCAGAATGAGAAAAATATCTGAAGAAATGTTAGCGGATATTGACAAAGAAACGGTTGACTTTCAGTTGAATTTTGATGATACTTTAGAAGAACCTAAAGTGTTGCCTACAAAAGTACCCACGTTATTAATTAATGGTGCTTCAGGAATTGCAGTTGGTATGGCTACGAATATGGCGCCACACAATTTATCAGAAGTAATTGACGGAACGTTAGCTTACATTGATAATAATGATATTGAAATTGATGAATTAATAAAATATATTAAAGCACCAGATTTTCCTACAGGAGGAACTATTTATGGTTACGAAGGGGTAAAAGAAGCTTTTAAAACAGGTAGAGGTCGTATTGTTATGCGTGCAAAAACTATGTTTGAAGAAGTAAATGGTAAAGAATCGATTATCGTAACAGAAATTCCATACCAAGTTAACAAAGCCGATATGATTAAAAAAACGGCTGATTTAGTTAACGAGAAAAAAATAGAAGGTATTTCTACTATTCGTGATGAATCGGATAGAACAGGTATGCGTATTGTTTATGAATTAAGAAGAGATGCTGTTCCAAACGTGGTGTTGAATACACTTTATAAATATACACAATTACAATCTTCTTTCAGTGTAAACAATATTGCATTGGTTAAAGGAAGACCGCAAATGTTAAATCTAAAAGATTTAATTCATTATTTCGTAGAACACCGTCACGAAGTAGTAGTTAGACGTGCGCAATACGATTTAAGAAAAGCAGAAGAAAGAGCGCATATTTTAGAAGGTTTAATTATTGCATCAGATAATATTGATGAGGTAATTAAAATTATTAGAGGTTCTAAAGACGGAGAAGAAGCAAGAGCTAGATTAATTGAACGATTTAAATTATCGGAATTACAAGCTAGAGCAATTGTTGAAATGAGACTACGTCAACTTACTGGTTTAGAACAAGATAAGTTAAGAGCGGAATATGATGAAATTATGAAGTTAATTACTAGCTTGAAAGAATTATTAGCTAGTAAAGAATTAAGAATGCAAGTCATAAAAGATGAGTTAGCTGAAATCAAAGAAAAATACGGAGATGCTCGTCGTTCATTAATTGAATATTCTGGAGGTGATGTAAGTATTGAAGATTTAATTGCTGATGAAAATGTAGTTGTTACTATTTCGCACGCAGGTTACATCAAACGTACTTCATTATCAGAATACAAAACTCAAAATAGAGGTGGAGTAGGTCAGAAATCTGCAGGAACAAGAGATCAAGATTTCTTAGAGCATTTATTTGTAGCTACAAATCACCAATATTTATTATTCTTTACTCAAAAAGGAAAATGTTTCTGGATGCGTGTTTACGAAATTCCTGAAGGAACAAAAGCAAGTAAAGGAAGAGCAATTCAAAACATCATTAATATTGAACCAGACGATAAAGTTGCTGCATACATCTGTACACAAGACTTAAAAGACCAAGACTATATTAAGAGTCATAACTTAATTATGGTAACCAAACAAGGTCAGGTGAAGAAAACATCTTTAGAGAAGTATTCAAAACCACGTGTAAACGGAGTTGCTGCAATTACTATTAAAGAAGGCGATGAATTATTAGGAGCGAAATTAACCAATGGTGAAAGTCAAGTATTAATTGCTGGGAAATCTGGTAAAATGGTTCGTTTTGAAGAAGCTAAGACACGTCCAATGGGTAGAACAGCTTCTGGAGTAAGAGGAATTACTTTAAAAGATGAAGCTGACGAAGTAATTGGAATTGTAACGGTTAATAAAGATGATATTAATGACACACAAATTTTAGTTGTAACTGAAAACGGATACGGTAAACGTACTAAATTAGTTGATGATGATGGCGAAGATGTGTACAGAATTACAAATCGTGGTGGTAAAGGTGTGAAAACATTAAATATTACAGAAAAAACAGGTTCGTTAATTGCAATTAATAACGTAACGGATGATGATGATTTAATGATTATCAACAAATCAGGTTTAACGATCCGTATGATGGTTTCAGACCTTCGTGTAATGGGTAGAGCGACTCAAGGTGTACGATTAATCAATATTAAAGGAAACGATTCTATCGCAGCGGTAACAAAAGTGTTACGTGAAGATGAAGAAGTAGTGGAATTAGATGAAGATGGAAATCCGATAGAAGTATTGGAAGCTGAAACTTCTGAAGAAGAAACACCAGAAAATAATGATTCAGATGTTGAACTAGACAACAACGAAGAAAAGGAATAATTTTAAAGCCCAATTCGTTGGGCTTTTTTTTAAACTTAAAAAATAACGAAATGAAAAAAATTGTATTAGGAGTTTTATTAGTAGTGGCAACAGCTACATATGCTCAAAAAGACGAATTAAAAACATTAAAAAAATTATATGATAAAGATCAATTGTCTGCCGATGATTTTTCTAAGTATAAAGAAACTATATCAAAATTAGAAACCTTAGCAACAACAGAAGATGATAAGGCAGCAGCAAGTTTTTATAAAGCTATGCAGCCTTTAGCGGAAATGTCTACTATGGGTGCACAACCAAATCCTATGATGATTCAGAAAATATTTACACCTGAAGCATTTACAAATATGGTTAACGGAATGCGTACTACTTTAGATTATGAAACAAAAACAGGTAAAAAAGTATTTTCTGCGGATATTAATGAAACGATAACTTCTTTTAAGCCAATTTTTACTCAAATGGCATTAGTTTTTAACAATTCAAAAAAGTATAAAGAGGCATCAAGAGTGTTTTATAATACTTATCAGCTAGATCCAAATGATGTGTCTAATTTAGAAAACGCAGCTATAACAGCTATGCAAGCGGAAGCATATATTGATGCAGAAAAGTATTACAGAGAAATTAAAACAGTTGGTTTTAGTGGTACTGGTTTAAAACAATTCGCCTCAAAACCGGAGGAAGTTGCTAAAAGCATATTTGCTTTATCTTTTTTCAATAAAAATGATGAACAAGCAAAAATAGATTTTTTGGAAGCAATTAAATTAAATCCTGAAGATATACAGATACAAATTGATCATGCATCAATTTATTATAGAAATAATGATATTGTAACCTATCAGAAATTAATTGAAGGCATTTTAGAAAAAGATCCAAACAATGCACAATTACAATATAATGTTGGGTTTTTATTAATAAATGGCGATGACAAAATTGTAGATGAAATTAATGCTAATTTGAGAGATATAAAAAAATACAATGAATTAAACGCTAAAAGAAAGGCAATGTTTTTAAAAGCATTACCTTATTTTGAACGTGCTCATCAATTAGATGTTGCAAATGAAGATACTAAATCAACTTTAAGGTTGTGCTATGAAACTTTAGGAATGAAAGACAAAGCAGCTTCTGTTAAATAATAAAAATCCCCAATGAAAATTGGGGATTTTTTATTTTCTTATTCTTTAAATACCATGTCAATACACATTACTGCTGCTATCAGCAAAGGACGTAGTGTGCTTTCTTCGGCTACATCTGTAATATTTATTACATAGTTATCGGCACTTGTGAAAAATTCTTTACCCAAACCTGCCCATTTTTTAGAAACATTAGCCAATTCTTTATTGTCTTTATTAAATTTAAAATCCCATCCTGTCCATTTTCCTTGTAGTGTACATAAATGTTTGTCTTGATGGTCATGTACTTCAAATCGACCACCAAATGAAAAGAATTTCTGTTTAAAAACGCCAATTTTTCTTCCACCACCATCAAAAACATCGATATCTGAACGAAAAATTGTCACACCTCTTTTAATTTGAATGGTTAATTCGCCAGATGCAGTTCTGATTTCAATATCAAAAGGTGTCATTCTTTTATAATCTGTAAAACGAAATAATTTTGTAAAAAAGCCCAAATTTGGTTCTCTACAAGTTAAAACTAATTCATTGTTTTCTGGATTAAAAATATCATAGTTATTGGATGCTTTGAACATTCCAATTTGTTCCTTTACAAGAAAAATATTTTGATTAAAAATTGGATTCATAATTATTTTTTTAGTGTTAATTTATAAATTTTTGATTCTAAAATTTCTGTATCATTGTCTTCGCAGAGTAAAAAATGAATTTCTTTATCGTTGTTTTCGTATAATGTAATGCCTTCAAACTTTTGTGAATTTGATATAATTTGCGTTTCAATAATTTCAAATGTATCACTTTTCATTTTTCCAATAAGTGATCCAAGTACTTCTCCGTCTTCATAAGTAGAAATGGTATCTTCTGCGGTTGCTAAAAAATAAATGTAATTATCTACTAAAATAGCATCTGTAAATGAGACTTCAACGTTTTTTATTTTTGGTAATTTTATAGCCACAAAATGTTTTGAGAGTGAAGCATTATCAGGAATAATGAAAATTCCATTTTTGCTATTTTTTCCATTTCCTCTTTGAAAAAGTAACATAGTTTTATTTGCACAAATAGCGCCTTCTATATTAAGTTCGTCATCGTTTAATGAAGCTAATTTTCTTAAAAATTCATACAATAAAGACAAATCATTTTTTTGTAAAGCATCATTTTCTAAATTTAAAGAAAACATTGTATTTCGTTGTGCCGTTGAACCAGAACCGAAAATAAAAATTTGATTTCCAAAATGAGTCAAAGCTTCTAAATCTAATTTGTCTTTTTTTGTAATATTTTCTTGCGGTTTATCCACTAAAGGAAATTTAAGAACTAATTTTTTGTCAATTATATATTGATATAAATAAGTACTATTGTCTGAAATAATAAAAAGTACATTTTGATAGTAAATTAATCCAGAAGCAGAACCAATGCCTTTTATCTGTTCGAATTCAGTTAATTCATAATTCTTCATTTTAGTCAAAACTTTCTATTAATAATAAATTACCTTTTTCGTGAGTAATTGTAATTAATCCATCTTCGCTAACGTGATTGCTGCTTCCTGTTCGAAACCCCAATTCTAAAGTTTCATTTTGTAATTTGTAAAATAGATTTTCGGTACAAATATTTTTTACTTTTCCTAATGGGATTAGTGAAATAATACTGTTTTTTGGATACCATTTTTTAAATGAATTTGGTAACAGAAATACTTTTGAATGGTCATCAAATAAAACAATTTTTAATTGATTTCTGTATGATGCAAGTGTGGAAAAATTGTTTAAAGTATGATCCGCTCGTTTGCCAGTTGCCCAAACTACATTTGCCGCTTTATGACCTTTTTGAATTAAAAAATCGAAAGCTTTTTCTAAATCAGTTTTATTTTGATCTGGAGTATGGATAATTTCAATTGGATAATGGTTGTTTTTATAATATTCTGTATCAAAATTTCTATCGAAATCACCTAATAAAACATCAACTTTTATACCTAATTCCAGCACACGTTCTATCGCTGCATCTAAAACAATTACTAATGGCGACCATTCTAAAAGTTGTCCTAAAAGTTCGGTGTTACAAGCCAAACCATTTGCAATAATTAATGCTGGTTCTTGGTCGTCGCGAACTATATGATGTGAAGACATAATTAATGTTTATGGTTTGTAGTTTTTATTTTTTGTAAGTTGATGCTTACATTAGTCAAAGTTATTGTTTTTTATTGATTTTTGTAAATTGAAATTTAAAAAGAAACACAGATTTAAGTAATTATATAAATTTTTATAATTTCTTAAATCTGTGTTTAAAAACAAATGATGATTTTGCTATTGAATTGTATAATTTCTCACATCCACTTCTGACAATCTAAAATAACCTAAAGGGTAATTAGTGCTATTGGTTTGATTGATTATATTTCCTTTAACGGTAGCTGGTGGTGTGCTGAATGGACCATTGCTTAATCCGCCAGAAATACTAATTAGAATATTCATAAAATTATGGTAGCGTTCTGAAATTCCGTGTAGCGAAAATTTTACATTTTGTGCTGGTGCTAAATCTTCATCAATTAGCAAAGAAAACATTTGATTGCCATTAGTAAATTCATCGTTAAACACACCTAAAAGAGGAAAGGGTCTGTATGGCACTTTGTATTCTTCTAGATAAAAATTAGATTCCGCGCCGTTATCTTGAAAATTAAATTTTAGTTCTATATCATTTCCGGTTATACCGTTTAAATTTTGTTCTATTGAATTGATTGCAGGAACTGGATATAGTTTATCTGTGGCAATATATGTTTGTCCGTTATGAATTACCGACAGCGTGTAAACCCCATTTAAAACAGGATTAAAATTGGTACATTTATAAATACCACTTGCTCCATCTTCTAAGAAATTAAAAACGGTGTTATTGGAATCTGTTATTTTTACAATTGCTCCATTTACAACAGGTACAATGTTGTTGAAATAATCAGCAGTTGTTGTTATTTTTATAAATTGTTCATTACCAGGTGTACCTTTTTCCCATTTAATAGAAGCATCAATAACCAATTTTGGTTCGCTATTATTTAAATCTACATCAACTACTTCTTCGCAACTAAATAGAAATAAACCAATTGCTAAAATGAAATATTTTATATTTTTTTTCATGGTATTAAAATTTAAAATTATAAGTAACACTTGGTACCATTCCAAAAATAGAAAGTCGTACCGCTTCATTCAATCCGCTATCTTGATTTTGTCTGAAATTAATAGACGCTGCATTTTTTCTGCCATACAAATTATATACAGAGAAAACCCATTCGCCTTGCCATTTTCTTCCTTTGTTTTTTGTTGGATTTAAAGTAGCAGAAACATCTATACGATGATAAGCGGGTAAATTATCTTGATTTCTGTTGCTATAAACAGGAACGTTAATGCCTTGATATTGATATTGCGCCGTTGGAAAAGTTACCGGTTGACCCGTTTGATAAGTGAAAATACTTCCAAAACTCCATTTTTGATTTAATTTATAACTTCCAGTTACATAAATATTATGTGTTTTGTCCCAACCTGTTTTGTACCAATTGCCATTATTTATTCCTGATTCAATAGGTGTTCTTCCAGCAGTTTGTTGTTCCGAACGTGAGAGCGTGTATGAAATCCAACCAGAAAGTTTACCTACGTTTTTCTTAGCCATAATTTCTAATCCATAAGCTCGAGTTTTTCCTGCTAATACCACTTGTTCAATTGCTTCATTGGCAATTAAGTCAGCACCATCAATATAATCTAATCTGTTTTTCACCATTTTATAAAACGATTCTACTTCTAATGTATAATCGCCATTTTTTAAGTTTTTAAAATATCCCACTGCAAACTGATCTAAAATTTGAGGTTTTAAGAAGTTATCACTCGGTGTCCAAATATCTAAAGGTGTTGGTGATTGTGTATTAGAAATTAAGTGCAAATATTGACTCATTCTATTATAACTCGCTTTCACAGATTGATTGTCGTTAATAGTATATGCCAAAGCAATTCGAGGTTCTAAATTTCCAAAATTGGCAATAGTTTCATTTTTCCCATAATACTTCTTGTCAACAGGAGTTGCTTTTTCGTAAATACCTAAATCTGCATCATACGTTACGGGTTGGTTATTTGCATAAATATTCATAGTTTGTTCGCCTAATCGATAAAACATACTATATCTTAATCCGTAATTTACAGAAAGTTTATCGGTTAATTTTTGTTCAGCATCAATATAAAAAGCAGGTTCGAAGGCGTGTTTTTTGGCAAGTTGCTTTTCATTAATACTCGAATTTGCATCTATTGGCTCAATTCTTCCTGGATTGAAATCATAATAAATAGCATTTGCACCATAAAATAATTTATAACTATCCGAAACATAATGTTTAAAATCGTATTTGAAATTATAATTTTTAATGCCACTTTCCCAATTAAATCCTATAAAATCTAAAGTCAAACCGTAATAATAATCACTATAAATAAACGAAGCATTTGAAAATAATTTATCATTAAATAAATGATTCCATCTTACGTTTAATACCGAATTTCCGTAAGTATTTATAAATTGATTGTTTAAACTAAACACATCTCTACCAAAATAACCAGATAAAAATAAGTTGTTGTTTTCGTTTAATTTGTAATTTATTTTTGTGTTTAAGTCATAAAAATAAGCGGTGTTGTTATTGTCAGCAAGTTTTAAAAATAGATGAGCATAACTACTTCTTCCTGCTACTAAGAAAGAGCCTTTGTCTTTTACAATTGGTCCTTCGGCTAATATTCTACTTGAAATTAAACCAATTCCACCATTCATACCGAATTTTTTACTATTTCCTTCTTTCTGATAAATATCTAAAACAGAAGCTACTCTTCCGCCAAATCTTGCAGGAATTCCACCTTTATATAGCTTTAAATCTTTAATAGCATCGGCATTAAAAACAGAGAAAAAGCCAAATAAATGAGAAGAATTATAAATTGTCGCTTCGTCTAATAATATTAAATTTTGATCTGCAGCACCACCACGAACGTTAAATCCTGATTGCCCTTCACCTGCATTTGTAACGCCTGGCAAAGTTAAAATGGACTTAATCACATCTACTTCACCTAAAATGGCTGGCATTGATTTTATTTGAGAAATAGTTAGTTTGTTGACACTCATTTCTGGTTTGTCAATTTGTAGTTTTTTTGAATTTCCAGCCACTACAACTTGTTCAATCTCATTTGATTTTTCAATCAAAAACAAATCTTTTTTAGTGTTTGATTCCAAAGAAATTACTTCTGAAAAACCATCGAAACTTAAAGAATTTATTTCGATTTTATATTCGCCTTTAGGCAAAGAAATGGAATAAAACCCGTATTCATTAGTTAACGAAGTTCTAGTTGTTCTGCTGTTTTGAAAAGAAATTGTTACTCCAATTAACGTTTCATTAGATTTTTGATCTTTTACTATACCGCTTAACGTTACTTTTTCTTGAGAAAAGGCAGATACAAAGAGTAAGAAAAAAAGGAGTGTTAAAAAGTTATTTTTTTTCATTTTTAATTGTTTCAAGATTTGACGCAAATTTCGCTAAAATAGTACAAAATATCTGTTAAGTAGACGTTAATTAAAAAAGGCGATATAAAGAATTACATCGCCTTTAATTAGTTTGTAAACAAAATTTACATTTTATTTATTATAGCATTTAATGTTGTGCTTGGACGCATTGCAGCACTCAATAAACTTTCGTTTGGTTGGTAATATCCGCCAATTTCTTGTTTTTTACCTTGAGCTTCAATTAATTCAGCATCAATTTTTGCTTCGTTAGCAGTTAATTCTGCTGCAATAGGAGTGAAGTAGATTTTTAATACTTCATTTTTGTTTTGAGCAGCTAATGCTTGCGCCCAATATAATGCAATGTAAAAGTGCGAACCTCTGTTGTCTAATTGACCAATTTTACGAGCTGGCGATTTATCATTTGCTAAGAATTTTTCAGTAGCTTCATCTAAAGTTTCTGATAAAACTAATGCTTTTTCGTTATTTAAACTTTGTCCTAAATGTTCTAAAGAAACCCCTAAAGCTAAAATTTCACCTAATGAATCCCAACGTAAGTAGCCTTCTTCAATAAATTGTTCTACGTGTTTTGGTGCAGAACCACCTGCTCCAGTTTCAAATAAACCACCACCATTCATTAATGGAACAATAGAAAGCATTTTGGCTGAAGTTCCTAATTCTAAAATTGGAAATAAATCAGTTAAGTAATCACGTAACACATTTCCAGAAACTGAAATAGTATCTTTTCCTTCTCTAATTCTTTTTAACGTTTCTTTCATGGCATCTTTTACATCTAAAATTCTGATGTCTAAGCCAGTCGTGTCGTAATTTTTTAAGTACTTTTCTACTTTTTTGATAATTTCTCTATCGTGAGCTCTGTCTTTATCTAACCAAAAAAGTGCTGGAGTATCAGATAAACGAGCTCTGTTTACAGCTAATTTTACCCAATCTTGAATAGGAGCATCTTTAGTTTGACACATTCTGAAAATATCGCCAGCTTCTACTTTTTGAGAAAGTAAAGTCGTACCGTTTTCATTTTCAACTTTTACAATTCCAGGTGCAGATAATTGAAAAGTTTTGTCGTGCGAACCATATTCTTCTGCTTTTTGAGCCATTAATCCAACATTTGGAACAGAACCCATCGTTCTTGGATCTAAAGCGCCATATTTTTTCATATCATCAATAACTGCTGAATAAAAACCAGCATATGCACGGTCTGGAATTACAGTAATTGTATCTTCTTCTTTGCCTTCAGTATTCCACATTTTTCCGCCATTTCTTGCTAAAGCCGCCATAGAAGCATCTACAATAATATCAGAAGAAACATGAAAATTAGTAATTCCTTTATCAGAATTTACCATTGCTACTTTTGGTCCGTTTGCTAAAGCAGCGGCAAGGTCTTGTTTAATAGCTTCTTCTTCAGAAATTCCAGCAATTTTGTTGTACAAATCTTGCAACCCATTATTCGGATGAATGTCTAATGATTTGAATAAGTCAGAATATTTGGTATAAACGGTTTCAAAATACGTTTCAACGATAGCGCCAAAAATAATTGGATCAGAAATTTTCATCATTGTTGCTTTCAAGTGAGCAGAAAGCATAACGTTTTTTTCTTTTGCGTAAGCAATTGTTTTTTTTGTGAATTCTTTTAAAGCTCTTAAACTCATAACAGAACTGTCAATAACTTCACCAGCTTTTAAATTAGCAAAATCTTTTAAAACAGTTGTAGTTCCATCATTTCCTTCAAATACAATTCTGAATTTTGAATCATTTTCTACAGTTGTAGACGTTTCTGTTCCGTAAAAATCACCTTCATTCATGTGTGCGACTTCTGTTTTAGAATCGGCGCTCCAAGCTCCCATTGAATGTGGGTTTTGTTTGGCGTAATTTTTTACGGCTTTTGGCGCACGTCTGTCTGAATTTCCTTCACGTAAAACAGGATTTACTGCAGAACCAAGTACTTTTGAATATTTTGCTTTTATTTCTTTTTCAGTATCGTTTTGAGGTTCTTCCACAAAATTAGGAATGGCATAACCGTGTGATTGTAATTCTGTTATAGCTTCTTTTAATTGAGGAATGGAAGCAGACACGTTTGGTAATTTTATGATATTTGCTTCAGGAGTGGTTGCTAATTGACCTAATTCGGCTAAACTATCAGCTACTTTTTGGTCGTCTTTCAAATATTCAGGAAAGTTAGATAAAATTCTTCCTGCTAATGAAATATCTCTTGTTTCTACTTCAATATTTGCCGTTTTTGTAAAAGCTTTAATAATAGGTAAAAACGAATGTGTGGCAAGCATAGGTGCTTCATCCGTAATGGTATAAAAAATTTTTGACATGATTTATATAGTTTGTTTGTTTCTAAATTAAGGTTAGCAAATATAAGAAATTTAGAGGTATTTTAATTCGTAACCAACAAAAAATAATACAATTTCGAATTTGATAAAATAACACCAAAAAATTACAGATTTAATAATTTATGGCTCAAAAAATAAGGATAAAAAAAATCCCGATACAATCGGGATTCTTTATAAGTACAAATAAAAAGATTAACCTCTTCTTTCTTTGATTTTTGCTTTTTTACCAGTAAGTTCTCTAAAGTAGTAAATTCTTGCTCTACGTACTTTACCTTTTTGGTTCATTTCAATTTTTTGTAAAGCTGGCATATTAACTGGGAAGATACGCTCTACACCAATTGCTCCAGACATTTTACGGATTGTAAATGTTTCAGTAGAAGATGATCCTCTTTTTTGAATTACAACTCCTTTGAAAAACTGAGTTCTTGTTTTTTCACCCTCTTTAATTTCGTAGTACACAGTAATAGTGTCTCCTGCGCTAAAGTTAGGGAAGTCTTTTTTCGATACTAATTCGTTTTGAACGAAATCAAGTAAATTTGACATAATTGTTTATATAAATCATTAAATCTAAGCAACATACACGTCTTTCGCCAGAGGTTGATTAAAGTGGATGCAAAAGTAATACTATTTTTCAATTCTGCAAATTAATTATTTCATTAAATATAGGTAAGCGTTAATTTTATTATAAAGTTGTAAAAACTTCCAGTAGCTAACTTCTATCTTCTAATCTTTTAAATTATATTTGCCCTTTAAAATAGTATAATGAAATTCGATTTATTAAAAACAGATGCTCAAAGCCAAGCAAGAGCTGGACTTATAACAACTGATCATGGTGTAATTGAAACACCAATTTTTATGCCTGTTGGTACGGTTGCTTCAGTAAAAGGAGTACATCAGCGTGAATTGAAAAACGATATTAATCCAGATATAATTTTAGGAAATACTTATCATTTGTATTTAAGACCTAAATTAGACGTATTAGAAAAAGCAGGAGGTTTACATAAATTTATGAATTGGGATAGAAATATCTTAACCGATTCTGGCGGTTACCAAGTATATTCATTATCAGGTCGACGAAAAATTAAAGAAGAAGGTGTAAAGTTTAAATCGCACTTAGATGGTTCTTATCACTTTTTTTCACCAGAAAACGTAATGGAAACCCAACGTACAATTGGTGCAGATATTATTATGGCTTTTGATGAATGTACCCCGTATCCTTGTGATTACAAATATGCCCAACGTTCTATGCATATGACACATCGTTGGTTAGATAGATGCATCAACCATTTAGATACATTACCTTTTAAATACGATTATTCTCAAGCATTTTTTCCAATTGTTCAAGGAAGTACCTATAAAGATTTGCGTCAGCAATCGGCGGAATTTATTGCAAGTAGAAATCAAGTTGGCAATGCGATTGGAGGACTTTCAGTAGGTGAACCAGCTGAAGAAATGTATGCGATGACAGAAGTGGTAACCGCTATTTTACCAAAAGACAAACCTCGTTATTTGATGGGTGTTGGAACGCCAGCCAATATTTTAGAAAATATCGCACTAGGTATTGATATGTTCGATTGTGTGATGCCAACTCGTAATGCTCGTAATGGAATGTTATTTACCTCTGAAGGATTTATTAATATCAAAAATAAGAAGTGGGAAGAAGATTTTTCTTCAATTGATGCGATGGCACATACTTATGTAGATACGGATTATTCAAAAGCGTATTTGCGCCATTTGTTTATTGCAAACGAATTTTTAGGAAAACAAATTGCAACTATTCATAATCTTGGATTTTATATGTGGTTAGTTCGAGAAGCAAGAAAACAAATTTTAGCGGGAACTTTCAGAGAATGGAAAGAAATTATGGTTAAAAAAGTAACAACGAGATTATAAGATTTTGTTTAAAAGGTTAGTGTTTAAAAGTTTAGGAGACATTATAAAATCATAAACAAAAACAGCCAAATAAATTATGAAAAAAATAGATTGGTACATATTTAAAAGATACTTAATCACATTTACAGCTATGTTGTTTATGTTTATTCCTATTGGAATTATAATCGACGTATCTGAAAAAATCAATCGTATGATTGAAAACAAAGTAGCTATTAAAGATGTATTGGTTTACTATTATGGCTTTACCATTTATTTTGCTAATTTATTATTTCCAATTTTTCTGTTTTTATCCATTATTTGGTTCACCTCAAAGTTAGCCAACAATAGCGAAATTATTGCCATTCTAAGTTCAGGGATTTCATTTACGCGTTTTTTACGTCCTTATATTGTAGGTGCTACTTTAGTGTCATTAGTAACTTTATTAATGGGCTTCTTTATATTACCAGACGCCAGTGAAAAATATTGGGGTTTTAGATATGATTATTTAAGAAAAAATGTAGAAATCAGACAAACAACAGATATTTTTCGTCAAGTGAAACCCAATGAATACTTGTATGTTAGTAGCTATAATGGATCATCGAAAACAGGTTTTGATTTTATTTACGAAAAGTTTAATGACAATAAATTAGAATACAAATTATACGCAAACAGAGTAAAGTATAATGAAAAAACAAAAGATTATACCTTATTTAATTATGTAAAAAGAACAATCGGAAAAGAAAACGACATCATCGAAAGACAAGAAAAATTAATAAGAAAATTTGATTTTGAACCAGATGATTTAGCACCTACAATATATGCTGCTGAAACTATGAATATATTTAAATTAGTCAAATTTATTGATAAAGAACGAGCAAAAGGAAGTTCTAATTTAGATATTTATTTAGTGGTTTTATATAAGAAATTCAGTATTCCTGTATCGGCATTTATATTAACCATAATCGCAGTTTCTGTATCAGCAATGAAACGCAGAGGTGGAATGGGAATAAATTTAGCTATTGGAATTTTGGTAGCTTTTTCTTTCGTGTTTTTCGATAAAATCTTTGGAACCTTAGCCGAAAGTTCAAGTATTCCTCCGTTTTTAGCCGTATGGTTTCCTAATTTTATTTTCGGAATCTTAGCGATTTATTTATTAAGAAATGCCAGACGTTAATTTAAAACATAATTTACATCTTCATTTAATTGTTTTTATTTGGGGTTTTACAGCTATCTTAGGTAAGTTAATTTCTTTAGATGCATTGCCTTTAGTATGGTGGCGAATGTCTTTAGCGGTTGTTTTAATTTTCGGATACATTTATTATCGAAAAACAAATTTTCAATTAGCCAGAAAAGACATTATATTACTTATAGTTTCAGGATTAGTAATTGCCTTACATTGGATAACCTTCTTTAAAGCCATTAAAGTTTCTAATATTTCGATAACATTGGCATGTTTATCTACGGGAGCTTTTTTTACTTCAATTTTAGAACCCATTTTTTACAAACGAAAAATGGTTTGGTACGAAATCGTATTTGGACTAATCGTTTTAATTGGTTTGTATTTCGTAATTGAATCTTCCGAGCCAAATTTTATCCAAAAGAGTATAACCAGTAATATGTCAGGTACTATGCACGGTGTACTTTTAGCTTTAACTTCTGCTTTTTTATCAGCAAGTTTTTCCATAATTAATGGAAAATTTGCACGAAGAATTGATGCTACAATAGTTTCATTTTACGAATTGTTAGGTGGAGTACTATTTTTAAGCGTTTTTTTACTGTTTTCAAAACAATTTACAGCAGAATTTTTCAACATCACACTTACCGATTTTATGTGGTTAGGTATTTTAGCATCTGTTTGTACAGCCTATGCTTTTATTGCCTCTGTAAACGTTATGAAATACATTTCACCTTATACAGTAATGCTCACTATAAATTTAGAACCAGTATACGGTATTGCCTTAGCGGTTCTAATTTTCGAAAAAAACGAACAAATGAGTTTTTCGTTTTATATTGGTGCTACAATCATACTAATTACCGTGATTTTGAATGGATTAATTAGAAACAGAAAAAAAAGTAGTTAGATATCGCTTTAAAAATTATTCAAATAATTATTTAATAGTATCTTTGTATTTACAAACAAATTAAAATAAAATAACTTTTATGGAATATTTAGATTTTGAATTGCCAATAAAAGAGCTTGAAGATCAATTGGAAAAATGCGTTGTTTTAGGCCAAGAATCAGATGTTGATGTTTCTGCAACTTGCAAACAACTGGAAGATAAATTAGAAAAAGCAAAAAAAGATATATACAAAAATCTTACGGCTTGGCAGCGCGTTCAAATGTCGCGTCATCCAAACAGACCGTATACTTTAGAATACATTACCAACCTAACCGATGGTACATTTTTAGAATTATTTGGAGACAGAAATTTCAAAGATGACAAAGCTATGGTAGGTGGTTTAGGAAGAATAAACGGTCAATCGTATATGATTATCGGTCAACAGAAGGGTATTAATACTAAAATGCGTCAATTGCGTAATTTTGGTATGGCAAATCCTGAAGGTTACCGTAAAGCGTTACGATTAATGAAAATGGCAGAAAAATTTAATATTCCTGTTTTAACATTAATAGACACTCCTGGTGCATATCCTGGCTTAGAAGCGGAAGAACGTGGACAAGGTGAAGCAATTGCTCGTAATATTTTTGAAATGGCTCGATTAAAAACGCCAATTATTTCTGTTATTATTGGTGAAGGTGCTTCTGGAGGCGCTTTAGGAATTGGAGTAGGTGATAGAGTTTTTATGTTAGAAAATACTTGGTATTCTGTAATTTCACCAGAATCTTGTTCTTCAATTTTATGGAGAAGTTGGGAATTTAAAGAACAAGCAGCTGAAGCTTTAAAACTTACAGCTATTGATATGAAAAAGCAAAAATTAATTGACGATATTATTCCAGAACCATTAGGTGGCGTGCATCGTGATAAAGAAACGATGTTTAAAACTGTTGAAAAGTATATTACCAAATCGTATAACGAGTTAAAAGACTTATCAACAAAAGATTTAGTAGCACAAAGAATGGAAAAATACAGTAAAATGGGAGAGTTTTCAGATAAATAAGAACGATTTCATAATTTATCCGTCTTATCTTTTTTCATTGATAAGACGGATTTTTTTTGACATATTAACAATATAAAATAGTTATTAACAGTTTCTCTTTAACAAGTTAAATTCAATATTACTACATTTTTTTTTACTTTCGCTTTATGGAAAAAGCATTTACAATAAACCCCGTTAAGGTAGATAAATCAACTACTATTAATTTAGAAAAAGGAAAACTTCCACCACAAGCTGTAGATATCGAAGAAGCAGTTTTGGGAGCTATGTTAATTGACGTAAAAGCTCCAGGTGAAGTTATTGATTTATTAAATCCCGATGTGTTTTATAAAGAAGCACACAAATATATTTATGAAGCTATTAATCAATTGTTTCATAGTACACCTCCGCAACCAATCGATTTATTAACGGTTTCGGCACAATTAAAAAGAAACGGAAATTTAGAATTAGCAGGTAGCGATTTTTATCTTATACAACTGACTCAAAAAATTGCGTCATCGGCACATATTGTTTTTCACGCTCGAATTATTCTTCAAAAATTTATTCAAAGAAGTTTAATCTCAATTTCAAGTAAATTAATTGAAGATTGTTATGATGAAGGAATGGACGTATTTGATTTGTTAGATACAGCTGAAACTAATTTATACGAAATTACACAAGGAAATCTTAAAAAAGGATACGAAACAGCGCAAAGTCTTGTAAATCAGGCCAAACAACGTATTGAAGAAATATCTAATAAAGAAGGATTATCTGGTATCCCTACAGGATTTAGAAAATTAGACGATTTAACTTCTGGATGGCAACCTTCAGATTTAATTATTATTGCGGCTCGTCCTGGTATGGGAAAAACAGCATTCGTTTTATCAATGGCAAGAAATATTGCCGTTTCAGGAAACGAACCTGTTGCATTATTTTCACTGGAAATGTCTTCTGTACAATTAATTACTCGTTTGATTTCAAGTGAAACCGGGTTAACTTCAGAAAAACTTAGAAAAGGCGATTTAGAACCACACGAATGGGAGCAACTAAACGTAAAAGTTAAAGATTTAGAAAAAGCACCTTTATATATTGATGATACGCCTTCGTTATCTATTTTCGATTTACGTGCAAAAGCCCGTCGTTTAGTTTCTCAACACGGTATTAAATTAATTGTAATTGACTATTTACAATTAATGTCTGCAGGAACTTCAGGAAAAGGTGGCGGTAATAGAGAGCAAGAAATTTCTATGATTTCAAGAAGTTTAAAAGCTTTGGCTAAAGAATTAAGCGTTCCTGTAATTGCACTTTCTCAGTTATCTCGTGCTGTGGAAACACGTGGTTCAAGTAAAAGACCCTTACTTTCTGATTTACGTGAATCTGGTGCAATTGAACAAGATGCAGATATTGTATCTTTTATTTATCGTCCAGAATATTATAAAATTGACAATTGGGATGATGATGAAGCAGCTCCAACAACAAATCAGGCAGAATTTATTGTTGCAAAACATAGAAATGGTAGTTTAGATAATATCAGATTGAAATTCTTAGGACAATTTGGTAAGTTTGATAATTTAGATGAATTTGGAATGACATATAACGATTCGATGCCTTCTAAAATGAATTTAGACGCTCAAAATCCGTTTGCAACACCAAATTTACCTTCTCCAAATGATGCCTTTGGAAGTAGTATGAATTCTGGTTTTAACGAAGATAGCGACGTGCCATTTTAATCATTAATTCGTATATTTACAAAAATAGCTTTTGATGAACTATATAAAACAACTTGTTTTTTTACTTATTTTAATTTGCTTTACAAAATTAAATGCTTCTTCGGTATTATTACCAATGGATAGCGATGGGCAACAAAATCATTTAAAAGCGTATGGAATTACGTATTGGGCTTTAGCTAAAAATTATAAAGTAAATTGGTTGTTAAATTATCGTGGCGGATCTTTTTTATTGCCAGATGGAGATGATATTAGAAAAGAATGTCAGATTAGAGGTGTATCATTTGAAGTTTTAACAGATGCCGCAACGGCTTCCATATTAGAAGAAATTAGTAGTCCATCTCAGAATATGGAAACGGTGGTTTTAGAAAAAGCGCCTAAAATTGCAGTGTATACTCCAAAAGGAAAACAACCTTGGGATGATGCAGTAACTATGGTTTTAACGTATGCCGAAATTCCTTATACAGAAATTTACGATACAGAAGTACTATCTGATCAACTTGTTTTGTATGAATGGTTGCATTTACATCACGAAGATTTTACAGGACAATATGGTAAGTTTTTCGGAAATTATAGAAATGCGCCTTGGTACATTCAACAAAAAGCAGAAGCAGAAGCATTAGCTAAAAAGTTAGGATATAATAAAGTTTCTGAAGAAAAATTAGCAGTCGCGACAAAAATTAGAGATTACGTAATTGGTGGCGGATTTATGTTTGCTATGTGTTCTGCAACGGATAGTTTTGATATTGCGCTTTCTGCACAAACTACAGATATTTGCGAACCCATGTTTGATGGAGACGCCAGCGAACCAAATTATCAAGCCAAAATTGATTACAATAATACTTTTGCGTTTAAAGATTTTATTTTGGAAAAACAACCTATGAAATATGAGTTTTCTGATATTGATACCACAGAAGAACACGGAAAAGGAAGTTTTTCTATGGAAGTAGATTATTTTACCTTAATGGATTTTTCTGCAAAATGGGACCCAATTCCAACAATGTTATGCCAAAATCATACGCAAATTGTAAAAGGATTTATGGGACAAACAACGGCTTTTGTTTCGGAAAAAATTAAATCGAATGTTTTGTTAATGGGAGAATGTAAAATTAATGGTGAAGCAAGATACATTCACGGAACTAAAGGCAAAGGAATGTTTACTTATTATGGTGGTCACGATCCAGAAGATTATCAGCATAGAGTAGGAGATGCGCCAACAGTTTTAGATTTGCATCCAAATTCACCAGGATATAGATTAATTTTAAATAATGTGCTTTTTCCTGCAGCTCGAAAAAAGAAACTAAAAACATAAAAAAATATCCCAAACTCTAATTGAATTTGGGATATTTTAGTTCGTATTAAAAGGTAAATTACATACCTCCTAATTCTTGTTGTAATTCTTCCTGTGTTACTTTTTTGTAACCCTCTGGCACTGTAAAGCAAGATGCAGAAGGGGCTTTATCTACTGCAGTAGCTAATAAAACCACTTTACCTTTTTCGCTATTTACTTCAACTTCTAAAGGAAATCCTGTAAGTTTTAATTTATCTGTAGGTAAAGATTGTACTGCAATAGCCTCTGTAACGTAAAATGTGTTTTCAACACCGCTTGTCATTTTTACTAAAGCTTTATAACATTTATATCCTAAAATTTCTTTAGTTGCTTTTTTATCATAAGTAACTGATTCTGCGTCTTTTAGAGAAGCGACATCTGTATTTGCAAACCCTTCAGCTTCACCTGTTACTTCATATTTTTTACCCATCATATCCATTAACATTCTGGTTTCTTTTGGGTTATTCTTGTCAATAGAAATTGTTTTCACAGAAATCATTCCGCCCATCATATCCAGTTGAGTTGCTGAAGATTTTTCATCAAATGAGATTTTAATAGTATTTGTTCCCATTGCTGCCATTTCTTCATTGTCAGGCATTGTCATTTCATACGTTACAGCGCCTGTTTTTGTTTGTGCATAAAATTGTGTAGATACAATTGCAAA
>NZ_JAGNYF010000081.1 GCF_017985075.1 Flavobacterium sp. | reverse complement strand
AATTGGCGGACAGTTACTACAATGTATTTAATAGCCAGCAAGCGGTAGTATGGTATGCTAAAGCGGTAGAAAGCACACAAGATGCAGAAACGCATTTTAGATATGCTCAAATGCTAAAAGCAGAGGGAGATAATAGATTGGCAGCACAACAAATGGCAGCATTTGCCAAGATGCAACCGAGTGATGCTAGAGCCAAAGCCTTTACAAGCAATCCAGAATATACAAACCAATTAAAAAACCAAGCAAAACAATACGAGGTTTTAAAATCGGATGTAAGTAGCGACAAAACAGATTTTGGAGCCGTATTAAGTCAAAACAACGAACTGTACTTTACAAGCGCTAGAAACACCTCTAGAAAAGAAAACGGAATGGACGACCAGCCGTATTTAGATTTGTACAAAGCGATTAGAAATACAGATGGTACACTAAGTCAAGCTACAGCAGTAGTGGAATTAAACACCAAATGGCATGATGGTCCAGCGACCATTACCTCAGATGGTACTACCATGTATTACGGAAGTGAGAGTTTCAATGAAAGCGCATACCAAAAGAACAAAGAAAAACACTTAAAGTTCAGCCAAATATATTTGTATAAAGCTACTAAAATAGAAGGTGACAAATGGGGTAATTCAAAAGCATTACCAATTAACAACAAAGACTACTCGGTAAGAAACCCAAGTATAAGTAAAGATGGAAAAACCTTATATTTTTCATCAAATATGCCAGGCGGTTTTGGAGGAGAAGACATTTGGAAAGTAAGTGTTGATGGTGATACCTATGGCACACCAGAAAACGCCGGAGCCAACATCAACACAGAAGGTAATGAGAGTTTTCCATCAATTCAAGATGATGGTATTTTATTCTTTTCTTCAAACGGTAAACAAGGATTTGGTGGTTACGATGTGTTTAAACAAAACACCAACACAAAGGAGCAAGCAGCAACTAACCTTGGTGCACCGGTAAACACGCAAAAAGATGATTTTTCATTTTCGTATAATTTAGATAAGAACGTAGGCTATTTTTCAAGTAATAGAGAAGGCAATGACGACATCTATCAAGCCATTGCGGTTTGTGGCGTAGATGCTACAGTAGTGGTAAAAGACGCAGAAACTGGTAAATTATTATCAGGAGCAAGCGTTACTTTTGTGGACCAAAAAGGAAAAGACAAAGGCAATCAAGATTCAAACGACATGGGAGAAGCTAAGTTTGGTGTAGCATGTGATGAAATCGCTAATTTTAATGCTACCAGAGCGGGTTACCAAAACGGAACAGCTAGTATGCCAAAATCTAAAAATGGTGCACAAAACATCGTGATAAACTTAACACCAATCCAACCAATAATTACAGAAACAGAAGTTATTTTACAACCAATATACTTCGAATATAACCAATCAAACATCACAGCACAAGGAGCAGAGGAGTTAGATAAATTGATAAAAGTTATGAATCAGTATCCAACAATGGTAATCGATGCGAAATCGCACACGGATAGCAGAGGATCGGATAGTTACAACTTAAAACTTTCAGACAGAAGAGCCAAAGCTACGGTGCAATACATCGTATCGAAAGGCATTTCTAAAGAAAGAATCAGAGGTACAGGTATGGGAGAAACCCAACCAAAAGCACCATGCACAGAATGTACAGAAGAAGAGCACGCACAAAACAGAAGAAGTGAATTCTTAATTATCAAAAAGTAAGTTAAGAACACCACATAGTAATAAAACAAAATCGCCTCAATACTGAGGCGATTTTTTTATGTATTTAATTTTCATGATAATAACCGATAGCTCGGATTTGGAATCCGTGCCCACAAAGTGAAAAGAAAAAACAAAAACTAAAATAATAAAAAGTTATAGCTTTTTTATTACATTTGATTATTAAAGAAGGCACGGATTGCAAATCCTCGCTATATTGTTTGTGGTATGTTAAGCAATCGTTTTGGAAACGCTACTGATAAATATCTTTCTGGAGAAGGTATTCCAGGAAAAGTAATTGGTGGATATTTTAATGGTATTATTGAAATAGGTTCTAATGCAGCCCCAAGTCTAATAAAAGAGTAATTATATGAAAAAGTATAAATTTTTAATATTTTTAGTTGTTTTCATTTTATTAATTGCACTTATTCAAATAAGGGCAAAATATTATGAAAAAAAATTATTGACAAAAGGTAAATTTACAATAATGAGAATAGATAGTTTTAATGTAATTCCAAAATTTACAAATATATATTCATCTTTTTATTGTAAAAAAAAGAAAATTATTAATATTGAAAGAAAATCAGAAAGCAATATTAGTGAAAAAGATATTGGAAAATTTTATGAAATTAAATATTTAAATGATACACCAGATGTTTCTATGGCTCATTTCAACAAACAAATTACAGACACAATTGCTATATTAGAAGCAGGTTTTACAAAAGCAGATATTGAGTTTAAAAAGTAGTAAAGCCCCAGATGGCGCGGATATGTCTCGTAACGGATAGCGCTGATTTGCAATCCATGCCCACAAAGTGAAAAGAAAAAACATAAACTACAATAACATAAAGTTGTAGTTTTTTTATGATTTAGTATTTAGAAGAAAATAGTTCTTTAACAGCAAGTTCGTAATTTCTTTTACTTTGGGCTTTTTTAATTTTCTTAAATGTTTTTTGGGTATCCGGAAATGATTGAGAAAAGTATTCCCAAAAGCCTAACATTTTCATTCTAATTGGCGTTGGGCCTTGTAAAAAAGCATCGTATTCCTGATAAATTTCATCGTGAAACGCATTAAAAATCTTAAACCTATCTTCAGGATATTCGGTAGTATTATTTTTAATCATATTGGGTAAAAACGGATCGGCAATTAATCCTCTACCAATCATAAAATGATCAATACTCGGAAAGCGAGCTTGCATGTCTCTAAATTTTTCTACCGAAGTAATATCTCCGTTATAATACAGTTTGTGTTTTGAAACATCCAAACAACGTTGAAACGAATCTAAATCCACATCGCCTTTATAGACTTGCTTGCCAATTCTGGCATGAATGGCGATATTTTTTATAGGATACTTTTCTAAAATCGGGAACACCTCTAAAATTTCAGCTGCGTTTTCATAACCCATTCGCATTTTCATCGAAACCACAATATTCGTTTCGCTATGCACTTTATCTAAAATACTATGAATTCTTTCGGTATTGCTAATTAAACCAGAGCCCATTCCACATTTTGCCACCATTGGATATGGACAGCCTAAGTTCCAATTGAGTTCTTTATAACCAAGTGATTGTACGTATTTGGCTACAAATAAAAACTCTTCTGCATCATTGGTAATTATTTGGGGAATGACTTCTAAAGTCGTATTGTTTTCTGGAAGAATATCACGTTCGTATGACGCTTTAATTTCTAATTTTCCGTTTAATCTGATGTAAGGCGAATAGAACGTATCAATACCACCAAAGTGTTTGTGAAACGCATTTCGAAATCTAAAATCCGTAAAACCTTGTAAAGGAGAAGATAATAAAGTAACACTCATATTTTTAGATTTTTAGATAACAGATTTTTAGATTAATTCGAATGCTAAAAAGTTTTTTTGAATAATTTAATTTAAGTATTTTAATCTAAAATGTCTAAAAATCTAACATGTCTAATAATCTAAACATTATCTGAAGCAAACCATTCTGCAAAAGACGATTCCGTTTCTTGTAAACGTAAAGAATGTAACTTAATGTCTTTAGGCAATCGCGCCATAATTTTATTTGCAAAATCCACTACCATGTTTTCACTTGTAGGTTGATAATCCACTAAAATTACATGATGTCCGCGATTTTGTAATTCTTTTGCCAATTCTACGTGTGGGGTATTTTGGTTAAAAACCGTAGCGTGATCAAACACATCCACAATGTCTTCTCGGACAATTTTTTTTAAATCGGAAAAATCAATTACCATTCCGAATTTTACGTGATTTGAATCTGTAATCGGCTCACCAATAACCGTAACCGATAGTTTATAACTATGTCCGTGTACATTTTTACATTTTCCATCATAGCCATAAAGGGCATGACCCGTTTCGAAATTAAATTGTTTGGTAATTCTAATTTTACTCATGGTGTGATAATTGAAATGCAAAATTACGAAATTATTCACATATCTTTGCTTCAAATGTGCAACTAATGGAATTGAATCCGCTTTACGAAACCATAATTACCGATTTATTAGAAAACCAATATGCCGTTTGCGATGCTTTTTTTTCAGATGAAGCGGTGCAAATTATGCGTGCCGAATTAGAACAAAAATTGGAAACATCTGAGTTTAAAAAATCTGCAATTGGAAATAAATCGGATGAAGTGGTAAAAGAAGAAATTCGTGGTGATTATATTTTTTGGTTGGATGAAGAATATAAAAATCAAGCTTCAGAAACGTTTTTTAATACCATCAACGATTTTGTAACGTACATCAATGCGACTTGTTATTTAGGCATTACCACTAAAGAATTTCATTATGCGATGTATCCAGAAGGTACTTTTTACAAACGTCATTTAGATGTTTTTAAAAACGATACGAAAAGAAAATTATCTATAGTCTGTTACTTAAACGATGAAAATTGGCAACCCGAATTTGGAGGCGAATTGGTCATTTACAAACCAGAAGAAGACATTAAAATTTATCCATTAAAAGGCAGAGTCGTCATTTTTGAAAGTCAAATTTTAGAACACGAAGTAAAACCCGTTCATAGAAAAAGATTTAGTATTACGGGTTGGTTGAAAACGAGTTAGGGTTTTTAATTACTTTGTCATGCTGAACTTGTTTCAGCATCTTTTTTATTAGAAGCAGAAATTTTGTATTTCAGTTCACTTTTTGTCCCGCTATCCGCTATATCTTTTTAAAATTGTTACCTTCGAGAGCCTCAGGAAACAATTTTAAAAAGGATGCCGCTACTATCGGGACTAAAACACAAAAACTAGTTTCTAAAAGACTATTTTTTAAACCCTTGCAAAGCCTTCTTCGTAAAAGCACTCAACACTAATTTTCCTGAAATTTCGGCACGTTCGTATAACAATGTGCTCCAATGTGCGGTGTTTTGCCACAACACTTGTTTCATTTCAGCTAATGCGTCTGGGTTGTAACTGGCTAATTGTGAAGCGAATTTTTCTAATTCTGAATCCAAATCTTCAGGTTGCACTAATTTTGCAAATAAGCCTTTTTCAAAAGCCCAAGTTGCAGATTTCCATTCGTTACCAGCTAAAGTTAATTCGCTCATAGCGGTGTGTCCAATTTTTCGGCTGACGGCGGGTTCTATTACAAAAGGGCCAATTCCTATTGTTAATTCTGAAAGTTTAATATCGGCTTTTGTTGAGGCAATGGCATAATCGCACGCGGCAATAATTCCTACGCCACCACCAACAGCTTTTCCTTGCACTTTTCCAACAATTAATTTCGAACAGTTTCGCATCGCGTTTATCACATTGGCAAAACCAGAGAAAAATTGTTTTCCGTCTGATAAATTATCAATTTGCAATAATTCATCAAAAGATGCACCCGCACAAAAGGTAGTCCCTTCACTTTGTAAAACAATAATGGTAACGTTTTCATTCGCATCTAAATCCTGAATAGTTCTCACTAATTCTTGCAATTGCGAACTTGGAAACGAATTTCCCGCTGGATGAAAAAAGGTAATGTATCCAACATTATTTTTTACTTCTTGTTTTACGAAAGCTGTCATATTATCTTTTTAAACTAAAGTGAGATTTAAATTCTTTCTGAACGCCATCTTCTGTATATTCAATTTTAAACCAATAATCC
>NZ_JAGNYF010000080.1 GCF_017985075.1 Flavobacterium sp. | reverse complement strand
AAAGAATAAAGTTTCATTAAAAATAAATTAACCATTAGGTTATTCCTTCTTAGCTCAGTTGGTTAGAGCATCTGACTGTTAATCAGAGGGTCCTTGGTTCGAGCCCAAGAGAGGGAGCAAAAGTCCAGCATTTATGTTGGACTTTTTTTATACAATAAAGTATGGATAATCTTGTTTACATATTATTTTCAAAAAAGCTGGATAAGTATTATATTGGTTTTACAGAAAATCTAGAACAAAGATTAACGTTTCATTCTAATGATTCTCAAACAAGAAAATACACTTATAACGCCGATGACTGGGAATTGATTTTCACAATTGAATGCTCATCGAAAAGTCAAGGATTGTCTATTGAGAAACACATAAAATCAATGAAAAGTAAAATTTATATTCAAAATTTACTTCGATATCCTGAAATAAAAATGAAGTTACTCGAAAAATATAAATAAGCATTTAACTGTTTAACTTCAGATCCGAAAGCTATCGGGATTGTTTCGTATCCAATACTTATGACCATAGCTATTGTTAAAAGGGATCAAATGTCCAGTAAAAACGCTGTTCTTTTTGTTTATACACAACATCGCCCACACCCTACAATAATTTAATATTTTCTAAATTTTAGACTTGTTGATTTAGTGAGATTTAAAAAACAATAGAATTAAAATAATTTATTTAGAATCCGTACCTTTGTAGAATTAATACTACAAAATACAATTATTTTAAATTTCATTGATTTATGCAAAAAATTAAATATCTTTTAATTTTCAATCTTTTTTTTGTGTGTGGTTATTCTTCAAGTATGCTACATTCAACTAACACTTATACCGTTTCAGATTCTACAAAGCAAAAAACAATCGAACCCTCAAAATTATTGTTCGCAAAAGGCATAAAAGCATATGAAAATCATGATTATAATACTGCCATTTCCATTTGGAAAAAGGTATTAAAAGTAAATGAAAAGAAGAAAGATAAAGAACTGAACTTTAGAGCTAAAGTTAACATTGGCGCTGCTTACAATGCAATTGGATATCATAAAACGGCTTCTCAGTATTTTATTTCTGTAAATTCAAATAAAACTAGCGATAAAAAAAAGGACATGTATTGGGTTAATAACATCAATATTGGTGTTTGTTATATGTCGTTGGAGCAATTTGATTTGGCAAAACAGTATTTTGATAACACAGAAGAATTTTCTCCTTACATTTCGTTTATAAAGAAACTAAATTTAGCTAAATGGTATGCTTTAAAAAATGATAAGGCTACGTTTTATGCTTTTCAAAAAGACATTTCTAAAGAAGTTGCTAATTTTCCTATGTATGAAAGTATCTGGGAAGAGTTACAACTTGAATTTTTGATAAATTGGAACGATAAAGAGAATCTAAAGGTTTTACTACAATCTTTGAAACCCAAGTACAAAACAAACAACTTGTTTTTAAAATTAAAAACCAACCAAGCCTTATTATTGGTAAACGAAAAACCTTTAGAATCTATTATAGAGATATTTAATTATGAGAATGAGGTTTTAGCTTCCAATGATTTATATTTAAAAAATCTATATTTTAAGTTTCTTAAAGAATTTTACTATAAAAGCAATGATATAAATAGCTATCATAAATTTGATAAATTGTGGGAAGAAAGCAATGAACAATTTGTGAAAGAAAAAAACATGCTGTATTTAGAAGACGCTAAAGTGGCACAAGATCTTGAGGAGTTGAAAACAAAATTTTCAGAAGTACAATTGAAAAATCAATTAATTGAAAATAAATTATCAAAAAGCACTTTATTATTTCAACTATCTATACTTATAATTATTATGGGTATTGGTATTATTTTCTTGATGGTTCGAAATTATAAAAAGAACAAAAAAATTCATACACTTAGCGTGATGCAGTCGAAAAATGAATTGGTTAAGAAAGAGTATGAAAAGATAGAGTTAAAAGAAAATTTAAAAGAAACTTCCGAAGAATTAAACACATCTATTTTAAATATTAAAAAAGTTGCGCTATTAAAAAAGCAATTGGAAAATATTGTGGATGAGAAAAACCCAAATTACAACGAAAAAGAAACGTTGAAGAAATTGAAGTTGTGCCTAAATTCTTTTTTTGATAATTACAGAGAACTAACTCAAATTATGCAAAAAAAATTAAATGTAGATAAAATAGTACATTTTATTAAGAAAGAATATCCAGATATTAACGAAAAAGAAACTAGAGTGATAGAATATATTGCCCTACAATTTACAACAAGAGAAATTGCCGTACTAATGGGAAAATCTGAAAAAAGTATTGAATATTATCGTTCTCAGATTAGAAAGAAGTTTGACATTAAAGCCAATACTAGTTTAGAAGAGTTTCTTATTATCTTAAATAAAACCAATGTGTAATATAATTAAATCAACCCTAAATTACTGTGAGTCCAACGTTATTTACTTGTTCAAATGTAGGATCTAATACATACCCTAACAGTAACAGACGCAAATAGATATGCTAAAACAGCAACAGATATGGCGCATTACTATTTATCTGCAGGAAGAGATTTCACACTTACAAAGCAAGTAAAACTTACACCTTCTATGATGATGCGTTATGTAAATGGCGCTCCATTTTCGGTAGATTTTACAGCCACTACAGTTATAGATAAAACGTTTCATTTAGGAGCAACATACAGAACAGATAAATCATTAGCAGGTTTAGCAAAGTTTAATGTAGCTACAAATTGGTTTTTAGGCTATGCTTACGAATACAGTTTAAGAAGCGAATTAGTAGGCAGAGCAAATGGTTCTAACGAATTTTATTTGCAATATAAGTTTTAAGCATCTTAAATAACAAATAAAAAGCCAGCAATAGCTGGCTTTTTATTTGTTTACAATTTTGAAAATCAAAAAAAATGGTTACATTTGAATTCACAATGGAACCAAGCTTCAACATATATGACTTATTTACAGCCTCATTGTTCGTTTTGAACATTTTTGTGGCGTTTATATTTTCTGTAAGAAATTATAAGGTAAGTCTTACACATAAATTGATAACAAGTGTACTTTTATTATTTTTACTAAGAACCTTTTCTATCCATTTATTTTTATCTAAAGAAATAGTTCATTTTCCTCATTTTCTATTATTAAGTTACTTGGTGACTAGAATAAGTATTCCAATATTATTTTTAATGATAGTGTTTGAAAAATACCAACGAAAATTTAAGTGGTACGACAGCATTCACTTTGTACCGGCGGTATTGTTTTTAGCCAACTATTGGAATTTGTATTCAAAATCTGCGCCAGAAAAACTAGAAATAATAGCCAAAATATACGAAAACGGATATAATTTTATATGGATGAATGGCTCGTTTTTATCAAACAATGCTATTATTTTTCTTCGTTTGGCGCCTTTTGTTTTTTATGTAATAGCAGCGCTAGTTCTTATTTTTGGAAGAAAAAAAGCCGTCAAATTAAGTACTGGTTTACAGGGTTTTTTAAAAATGTTATTGGTTTACATTCTTTTAAATATAATAGCTATAATAGCAACCAATGTTTTTAATGAAACCAACATAAATAGCGTTTACGGTACCAATATTATTGCTTTTATAACTTCTTTTTTTATATTGCTATCTTTCTTTTTTATCCCGAATTTTATTTATCATTCTTCTTTAATTAAACAGGCAACAAACACGGTGCCTTCTCCTAAAAAAGTATCTTATAAAAACAAAAGTTATAACTACATAGAACAAGCGGAGCAATACCTAATATTACACAAATCTTTTTTAAATCCAGAATTTACGATTACCCAATTAGAAAACGAAATAAAAGTACCCGCTAGACAAATAAGCAAAGCGATAAAATTAATTAGACAACAAAATTTCAATCAATTTTTAAATGAATTTAGAATAAATTATTTGTTAGAACAAGTTCCATTAGATACCGCTATTAACACCAACTTTCAGGATTTGGCGTATCAAATTGGTTTTAATAGTGCAAATAATTTTTATGCACATTTTAAAAGTAAAGTAGGATGTACTCCAAAAATCTATTTTGAAAATTTAAAAAAAAATGAAATCATCTCTAATGAAGACGACTAGTTTTCAAATGAAATATTAATTTTCCAAAGAATCAAAATACTCTTTAGGCGTAACGCCAGAGATTCTCTTAAAATTCAAATAAAAAGAATTTGTACTTAAATACCCCAGTTTTCTAGCAATAGCTACAAAAGAATATTTTTGCCATTGTGGGTTTTTTCGCATTTCATTTAATAAAAAATAGGTTTTTCTGTAATTGGCAAATTCAGAAAACTTTATTTCATACGCTTTTTCAATAATTACTCGAATTTTATATTCGGAAACATCTAGTTTTTCGGCTACATTTTTCTGACTAAAATCAGGATTTAAAAAAAACTGTTCTGCTTCAATTATTTTGGTAAATTGATCAAAAAGCCGTGTTTCTTCATAATTCAATTGCAGCTTTTTTGGAGATAACTTTGTAATTAATTCTAGTTCTAGCGGACTTGGCTCTTGTCGAGAATACGTAGGTTTAAGTATAGGTTTTTCTACTTTTTTAGGCGTATTGTAAAATAACCATTCCGGAGTAGCTAAAATTTTAAAGAAAACAATCAAATTAATTGTAGCATAAAGTACAGGCAACCAATTTGTAATACTATGCGTGTCATAATAATATAATACTACCATAATTGGAGGAAGATAATGAAATACCATATAGGTCATCATGAAATACATAAAGTACAATAAAGATTTAGAAACCACTTCTTTCTTTATTTTTTTTAATAGTATTCCAAACCATATAATATAAACGGTAGTTTGAAGTACAGAAAGTACAGGTAAAAAATAGTCAGGTAAAAAACCTTCTGCAAATCGTGCAATACTATTGGTTTCTAAGATAACCATTTTTTCTGAAGCGGATAATACAAAATAGTTGTAAAAATTAGCAACATAAAGCAAAACGGGTAAAAAATGCAACAGATCTAACCACTGAATTTTTTTACCATTTAAACTTTTATAAATGGCTAAAAACTGTATCGGCTGAATAAAAAACGCACACAACAATCCGGTTCTACTTAAATGTGGAAAATAGGAAAAAAAGTTATTTATTGCCAAAAAGTTAATAAAAAGCCCGTACGAAATTATTAAAAACTGAACCGATAATAGTTTTTTAAACACACTTTTATTCCAATTATAAAATAAAAAAACAAGAGCAAAAAGAGCACTACTAATAGTGGTGCCAATCTGTAAATAGTAAGCTAGTTTCTCCATAATAATGTTTTGTTTAACATTGCAAAAAAACATCTTTTTTATCCAAAAAAAGTAATAAATATAACTTATCATTCCTAAAAAGTAAAAAAACACGTTTTTTTTAAAAAAAAACGTGTTTTTTGTATAGGGTTTAAAAATGTATAAAATTTTCAGCATTTAAAGGTGTTAACAAAAAAAAGATAGGGTTATAAATAACGATTTTAACCGTGCTTTTAAGAAAATAGGAATCAAACTACAAATTTTTAACTGTAGAACTAATTCTACAAAATACCTTTGCAAAATAAAATAATAGGTAATTGTACATGACGCTATTTTACAAAAAAACAAATCATCTGAAAACTAATTCAGAAACCACTTTAAATTGCCACGAAACAGTTTTACAATTCAAATGTAAAAACGCTGTCATCGAAAATAATAAATCAAGCCTTTCTTACAAATATAATTTTAATTTTTTCAAATTAAAACAAAATTTTAATACCATTCCTATGAGTACCATTTTACCAACTTGTATTTCTCGTTTAGTAACTAACCGTTCACAACAAACAAACGGTTCTCACAACCACAACAATCCAATCAAGCACTTGATGCGTTCGTTTGCCTTGCTGTTCCT
>NZ_JAGNYF010000079.1:2959-5906 GCF_017985075.1 Flavobacterium sp. | reverse complement strand
AATATATAGAAAGTACTTCTTCCGCTTCCTTTTTGCTCTAAAATATTTTTTTTAACTAAGTCTTGTAAATCTCGTAATGCCGTATCGGTTGATGTTTTTACAATTTTGGCATATTTAGAAACACGTAAAACACCAAAAAAGTCATCCAATAACAAGTGTAGTATTTTCTGTTGACGTGCATTAAATGGGGTTTCTTTATTTGCTCCCCAAAATTGGGCACGAGTCATTGTTTTTTTGATAGTTTCATCTGTTTGCTCCATAGAACGCATCAAACAATCCAAAAACCATTTTAACCATGCTGTAATATCTAAGTTTCCTTTTTGAGTCCTTTCAAGTATTTCATAATACACATTACGTTCCGCTTGTATCTGTGTAGACATAGAATAAAACCGTTTAGAACTTTTATCAGCCCTTGCTAATAGCATATCAGTAATGGCTCGAGCAATACGACCATTTCCATCATCAAAAGGATGAATAGTAACAAACCATAAGTGCGCAAGACCTGCTTTTAAAACTGGATCAAGGTCCGTGTTGTTTTCAATCCATGCTAAAAAAACATTCATTTCACTTGGTACTGATGCAGACGGGGGTGCTTCAAAATGTACTTTTTCTTTTCCCATAGCCCCAGATGTAACCTGCATTACAGCATCACGCCAATCTGCTGTTTTTATTTTATACATACCGCTTCTTCCTGTTGGAAACAAGGCAGCGTGCCAATCGAATAGACGGTCATCAGTCAAAGAAACAGCATAACGTTGTGTAGCATCCAACATCATTTCTACGATACCTTCTACATCGCGTTCAGCAGGTAAAGCTCCAGCGATTTCAATACCTAAACGCCTAGCTATTGAAGAACGCACTTGTTCAGGATTTAATATTTCGCCTTCTATCTCACTTGACTTCATAACATCCATAGTCAGTGCGTTTAACATGGTTTCCTCTTGTATCCGAAAACCGAGTGCTTGCATCTGACCTAATATTTGTCCTTGACGGTGCCTAACCGAACCTAATATCTTTGTTATTAGTTCAGCATCCCATGTGAATTGTGGCCAGTCTTTTTGTTGATGTATATACATAATCACCGCTTATTTGCGGTAAAAATAGTTGTTTACTACCGCATTATCAAATATTTGAATTATTATTTGAATTAATCACCGCATTTTTACGGTAATAAAACATCAAAATCACCGCAAAAAATATGTAGGATGTTGTAATTAGGAAAGTGTTGAAATAAAAAAACCCGAAACTTTCGTTTCGGGTTTTCTGTTGCGGAGAAAGAGGGATTTGACCTCCAATTTCAACGTATTATATTCCAGCTATTTATAATTGAATTTTTATTTGGGTAACCGATTTTACCTCCCTTTTTAATCGTAAATAATTCATTTCATTTGTGAGTTGTAAATATACTCATTTACAATGATATAACAAATTAAAATTTAATAAACATTACCAATAATTAAACTAGTTATTTACGTGTTCAGTTCTGCTTATTTTGACTAAAACATTTATGACGTAATTTTCTGTTTTAACCAAAAATCAAGTGAGTTACTTGTTCATATTTTATGCCAGTATATGTACAGAACTCTTCTATTGTTAGGAACTCTTTATCGAGCTTGTTGAGGTCTCTCTTGATGTTTTGCATTAATCTGGTACTTTGACGATAACTCTTGCCTGTTATGCGTTGTATGTCCTTTGGATAGATGCAGACCCTCTGATTGCTACTTTTCATACTTTATATATGCCTTTGATTGGGCTTTAACTTCCTTCTGACGTGCAGAAAATCTTTTGCAATTTAGTTATAATTTTTCATACTTATTAATTGTGTTTTTGTGTTTGTTTGAGACACTTATGTCGTTTTTGGACATATGGTACACGCCTTGTTTTTTATTTTGAAAAATGCTTTGTAAACTTTGCCTTAATCATTCAGAATGAGGTTGCAACTTAATGTGGAATGAAGAAAAGTTTTAAATGAATGTTTAACAAAATTTTTAAATTATGGCAAGACAGAAAGGCATAATTAAATTGAAAGGTACTATCGGAGATATTACTTTTTACAAAACACAAGATGGACACTTGGCAAGAGAAAAAGGCGGAATTGACGCTAGTAGAATTGCAAATGATCCTGCGTTTCAGAGAACTCGTGAGAATGGCTCCGAGTTTGGACGAGCTGGAAAAGCTGGTAAAATATTAAGAACAGCATTGCGACCACTATTACTGAATTCGGCTGATGGCAGAATGGTGAGTCGTTTGACACAAGCTATGATTCGTGTTATTCAAGCGGATTTGGTTAGTGTTCGTGGTTTGCGAAACGTGATTGATGGAGAAGCTGAATTGTTATTTGGTTTTGATTTCAATATTCGCGGAAAATTAGGTACTACCCTATTTGCTCCGTTTGTTGCCACTATTGACCGCGTTACTGGAGAAATTAAAGTGACATTAGCTTCCTTTATTCCTGCGAATATGATAGCGGCACCTAGTGGAACGACACATTTTAAAATTATTTCTGCTGGTGCAGAAATTGATTTTGAAGCTGAAACCTACGTGGTTGATACTTCCGAAACAGCTATTTTGCCTTGGAACGGAACAGCTACTGCTCCAATTAACCAAGTGAATACGGTTACACCTGCAAGTACTAAACCCTTGTTTTTGGCTTTAGGTGTTGAATTCTATCAAGAGATAAATGGACAAAAGTATCCGTTGAAAAATGGTGCGTTTAACCCATTATCGATTGCGAAAGTTGATAGCGGTGTGTAAGATTAGTTGAAAGTGAAAAGCCGAAAGTCTTAAAGCTTATGAAACTAGAATTAACTAGAACTTATTTCCCTGAAGGAACCAATGGTAAACTCGAATGCGAAGGTAAATTAATTTGCAATACAATTGAATTGCCATGGAAGATGAACGAAACGAAGGTTTCCTGTGTTCCGGAAGGGAAGTATTTTATTAGAAA
>NZ_JAGNYF010000079.1:0-2859 GCF_017985075.1 Flavobacterium sp. | reverse complement strand
AATTATTTCAGTTATTTCCGTTTCAACCATCCTTTTTTTGGAGAAACAACAAGGCTTAAACCATGAAAACTACTATAAATATTAAACTGACCATTTTTTGTTCCAGATTGTGTTAAATTATAAATTTGATATTCACCTTTTGTGTATTGTGACCCAAGTTGATTGTTTATAAAATAACTTAAATCAAATAAGGCATACTTTGTTTTATAATTGAAACCTAAAGAAAGTTCTGTTGAAAAATTTAAGTTTTGATGTTGAACTGATTTTGAATAAAAAATATCTTTACTATTACTTCCATCTATGCTATAGACGCTAACACCAGTAGTATGTTCAAAATTTGTACCCGTAATTATATTCATATTAATTGCAGAGCCCAAGCTTAAATTAAGTTTAGGATTAATTTTAATAAAATATTCCATTTTAAGAGGAATTGAAAGTAAAAACTGACTGTACGAATCTATCTCTGTTAAAGTATAATCTACACCCATTCCAACATCTTGGTCTGTAATATTTAAATCAAATTTTGGTATAAATTCTTTTGCAATAATACCTGTTTTAAAATTAAAATTACCAGATTGAGCAAAATTATAATACACACCAAATTGATACGAAAAGTCTTTTGTAAATTCTACACTTGGATAGGCTGAACCATCGTAATTATGTGCTTCACTTGGCTTTAAAATTGAAGGTTGTAAAACAAAACTTAGTTTTGAATATTGCTTATGATAAATATTTTCTGCCTCTTGTGCATAAGAGTATATTGAAAATATTGTTGCAAGCCAAAGGCTTGCAACTATGTTTAAATTAATTTTCTGGCATATCATAATAATCTTTGTTTATAAATATAGTTCCTTGTTGATGTCTACTATATAGTTTATTGTCATTTAGTGTAAAATTAAACCTATTCGGAGAACCTACCGTTGCAATTGTTGTTACAGAAGTTTTTTTAACTTTAACCTTTTTTCTTCTTTTGTTCTTTTCTTCAAAAATTGGCTCTGTTGCTAAATCACAATCTATAAAACCAATACCACCTACTGTATGATTTTCAGCATTGATTGCAGCAACAATCCAAGTTCTTTTTTTCTTCCATTTACCTCTCCTGTTTTTTTTGTATCCAACTGTTTTTGCTTTAATTTTACTTGGAAAAATACTGTTATTAGTCTGATAGTCTGAGTTTGAACTTGAGCCAATGGCAGGTCTTACTTTACTAATTCGTTTTATCCTGTTATCATTATTCCACTCATATTTAACTTCTTTAACTTTATCTTTACACTTTCCATTTGGTCTTGGAGGAGTGTAAGTTGTTACATTTGGCAAAGAACTAGCTGGAGTACCGTTATTAATTGCATTTAAAGTTTCTAGATTAAGACCATTTATTGTTATGTAAGACCCCATATCATCGTAGAACTTATAGATTGTATAGCCTCTTTCTTTTGAGCCAATAATTACTTCGTGCCCATGGCTTAATAATGCTCTTTCCGATTCTTCATCAATAAAATCATTGTCAGGATCTTCATCGGCATTCCAGTCACCATCACCTTGCAATTCTAACCATGCAGTTTCTTCAGCTTCTATTTTTTGACGCAAGGAACAAAATGCTAAATCTTCTTCAAATTGTCTTAAAATATTATCTTCATCAAATCCAGCACTTTCACATAAAGCATCATATTCTTCATCAGAAATATCAGCTGGAACATTTGCATCAAAAGCGTCACAATAGTTTTCTGTTAATTCATCTAATTTTTCAATTGTAAGATGGTACTTTTCCCAACTTGGAAAAATTAAAATATTGTTTTCGCATTCTGTGTTTAAACCATTATCTACATTAATTGATTCTATGTAATCAAACATACTACTTTGTCTCATTGCTTCTTGAGAACTTGTTTTGTTTGCTTTTGTTATTTCATCTTGTGTTAATTCTGCTTTATCACAAGAATTAAATGAAAGTGTAAGCAAAAATACAATTTTTAATATATTATTCTTCATAATTTATAGTTAATTTCCCGTTTTATTAATTCGGACTACCGAAAGGACGATAACTTTAGGAACAATATTTGTTTTAAGTTAGTTGTACCGCCCTGCTGACTTAACTATTTTTACTAATACTAACTTTTCGTATTTCCTTACTTTGAATCAAAGTTCTGCAAGCGATTCGACTTTTTAGCACCGTTTTCAAAATTTTATGCCAACTCTTTTATTTTCGAAACTTTCTGATTAATTACATACCTTATACATAAGATTGGCTTAATTTTAAAGTAGGTTTTTTTTGACTTTTTGATTTATTAAATTTTTTGTTTTAAAAATTTTTCAAACTTAGCTTATGCATTACTACTATTTTTTACGTGAAAACACTTAATTTTCTGGTGTATTATTACTCATACATTTTTATTTATTTGATTCAATTATACCGTAGAATGATATTGAAAAACTTTTTCATTTTTTATTTAACCCCTCTGCAAAGGATTAGGTTATTTTAACCTATACCTTAATAAAATAGCGCTTCTAATTTCATTGATGAGATGAATATTTTTGTTGAAATTGTTTTCCTTTTCTTGCAGAAGTTTTAGTGCTTGGACATTTTTTAAATGCTGCTCGTGTTCTCGCATTACTCTTGTAACTTTTGGATTAAACTCATTTTTAAACTCGTAAATTGAAATAAACGGTATAACAGAACCTTTTAGATGTTGGTGCCAGAAATTGGATTTCCATAAACTCATGGCTATCCAATACACGTTTTCTTTTTGTTCTTCCGTTTGGAAGACCAAAACAAAGCTGTTGGTAAAAGGTTCGTTTTGAGGTTTGCCGCTGTTTTGTCCTTTGTTTAATACGAAAAAATGCGGGTTCGCATACTGTGTGTTC
>NZ_JAGNYF010000034.1:1454-22789 GCF_017985075.1 Flavobacterium sp. | reverse complement strand
AATAAATAAAAAAACCATCAAAATTTCTATTTTCTGATGATTTTCAAAGTTAGTTATTTTTTTAGAAAAATCTACTATGCCAACTTTCTTCAGCAGGAACTTCCCAAAATTCTTCAAATTCACCTTTCGTATTTATCAAATTATTGAAAACAATAGTTTTTGAAGTAACGGCTTTTTCCTTCGCCATTTTTTTGAAATCGATAAGTGTTTTATGCGCAATGTGTTCTCCCATTTTGTAGGTAACGTTCATTTTGTCTAGTAATTCTATTTGAAATTCTTGTTCCAATTGTTGAATAAAATGTACTGAAGCATCTATAGAACAACCCGTTGCGTTTTGTACTTCTTGATTGACAGCAAAAATGATAAATCGGTTATATTTTAAAAGAAAAGAAGCTTCTAAACTTGTCCCGTGTGCTGCCCAATTTTCAACAAATTCTTCGCATTTTGAAGTTATAACAATCACTTCATCGTCAGCTAATTTTCTGTTCGATTGGTAAATCCAAATTTTTGAATCTTCTGGTAAATTTTCGAATGGTGTGTACATTTTTATAAATCTTGAGCATTTGCAATTAATTCTGCAATATCCATTACCTGAACAGAGCTTTCTTTTTCTTTATTTTTGATACCGTCTGTTAGCATGGTATTACAAAATGGACAACCAGCAGCAATAATTTCAGGTTGCGTTTCTAAAGCATCTTCTGTTCTTTCGATGTTGATGTCTTTATTTCCTTTTTCTGGTTCTTTAAACATTTGTGCACCACCAGCACCACAACATAATCCGTTAGCGCGAGAACGTTTCATTTCGACTAACTCCGCATCTAATTTTTGGATTAAATCCCTTGGCGCTTCGTAAATATTGTTAGCACGCCCTAAATAACAAGGGTCGTGAAACGTAATGCGTTTGCCTTTAAATTGTCCGCCTTCAATAGTAAGTCTCCCCGAATCTAATAACGATTTTAGAAATTCCGTATGATGAACCACCTCGTATTTTCCACCTAATTCTGGATACTCATTTTTAATGGTATTGAAACAATGTGGACAAGCGGTAACTATTTTCTTTACTTCATAGGCATTCATGACTTCAATATTCATCATAGCTTGCATTTGAAATAAAAATTCATTTCCAGCACGTTTAGCGGGATCGCCTGTACAACTTTCTTCTGTACCTAAAACCGCAAAAGGAACGTTTGCTCTATTTAATATTTTAACAAAAGCTTTTGTTATTTTTTTGGCTCTATCATCAAAACTTCCCGAACAGCCTACCCAAAATAAAACTTCAGGCGCTTGTCCTTGTGCCATCATTTCGGCCATTGTAGGTACTACTAAACTTTCTGACATAGTCGTGTTGATTTTATGTGTTTTTTTTTAGAAACTATTCTAAATATATTAATTGCTTAATTCATCATCAAAAACTTGGATAGTTACATCTTTTTCAATTAAATCTGTAAACTTTCCATTGTATCGTGTTGCTTTAACTAAATGATTGTCAATCCAGTGGTAATTTCCACCACGAGGTTTTCCCATAACCATTCCGTGGTATTTGAAGCCGTGTTGCTTTAACCAAGCTTCAGTAACAGCTCTATGATCTTCAGTACGTGACGTGAAAAAGAAAATAACATGACCTTCATCATACCATTTATTTAATGTTACTAAGGCATCTGGATACACATTTGCTGTTGCCATTCTTTCTGGTTCTTCATTTGGAATATCATCGCAAACGGTTCCATCGATATCAATAAGATAATTTTTTATTCCTTCAGGTAAAACAGGACTTAAATACGCTCCATTTACTTTTAATTCTTGTAATTTTCCGTCAATTTCTTCTTTTTTCATGCTTATTATTATTTCATTGATTTAAATAACTTATTATTTTCCATTTCAATATCTTTTTCTTTTTCGATATCTTTAAAAATCTTATCAAAATTACCTTTAAAATTTGATTTTAAATCTTTTACACCTAATTTTTCAAGACAATATAAGAAATTATGTATGGATTTTTCTTGCGTTTTTTCATTATTTCCATAGCTTGCAGTTAGCCAAAACAATTGAGCAGCAAAATCATAAACACCTAAATCTGTTGCAATTTCAGCATATTTATAAACGTCAGTTAAAAAGTTTTTATCCTCTTTAAATAATTCAGCAATTTCTAATCTTCTAAAAAACAAATAACCTTCTTTTGGAGTACTTGCTCTAACATCCATATTGTACAATGGATTGTGTTTGTAAATTTCAATTTTAGATATATCCCAATTTTCTCTACTATTTACAGCAATTTTCTTTTCAGCAATTTGTTTTGCGTTTTCTGAAAAATATTTTTCATATAAACACCAAGATGAATTTGGGTAAATCTTTAAAATATTATTGTAAAAATCAATAGCTTTTTGAAATTCTCCATTATCGTGAAAAACAATTCCTTTTTCTATCTCATTATTTAATTCCTCATTAAATAAATTGATTCTTGCTTTCATTTCATTTATATAAGAAGTTGCCATTGATTCCTTATCAGCAAATGCTTCAAAAATTTCAAGATATTTATATGCGTAATCTAATTCACCTTGAGATATTAAAGCAAAAACTTTAGTAACTGGAAATAACAAATTTCCTTTCGACATTTCTAAAGTACCAAGCCAGTAATTAGGGTTTAAACTCGTTAATTTATATACATCAACATTTTCATTGAATTTGGTATTTTGTAAAATCTTACCAAAATTTTGAACTCCATGAAATTTGTCTTCAACATTTATTTGAAAAGCGGCAAATACAGGAAGAATACTATTCGCAAATTCTTTATTTAATCTTAATTTTTCTTGCAAAGAAGCTGCCTTATAATTCTTAATTCTTTGCATAACAGGATTTACAAAATCGGGAAAATCAACTATATCTCCTTTACCATCAGTATTTAAAGAGATAAACATTGGGAAATCTAAAATTTTTGTATTCTCAATTTTTAATTTCAACAAATCATTCATTACTTTTTCTTCAAAAGAAGCTTCTAACTTTGGATTTGAAAAAAACTGATACATTGGATTACCTGAAACATGAACATTAATAAATAATCCTATTTTTTGCGTTGAGGGAATAGTCTTAAAATTGGTGTTAAAATATTCAATTATTTGACCAACCGATTTAATAAATTTATCCTGATCAACATTTACATCTGCAATTTTATCATTCTCAATTAGATTAAATGTCAAATTAGATTTATCTTCCTGAGAAAGAGAAACATTAACAAATAATAAGATTACAATAGAAAATATATTTTTTAACTTCATTTGATTTGTTTGAATCGTAATTAATTTACGTTTTTATGCTTCGTTTCTCCAGTTTAGTCTATCTTGTTGATTGTATTGCCATGGTGCGCCGTTATTTTCAATATTGGTCATTACGGCATTTAATTCCATTGGTGCAGCACTTTGTTCCATCACTAAATAACGTCTCATATCCATAATAATAGATAATGGACTAATATTGATTGGACATTCTTCCACACAAGCGTTACAAGACGTACAAGCCCAAAGTTCTTCTGGTGTAATGTAGTCGTTTAATAACGATTTGTTATCTGGAATAAAAATACCTTTATTGGCGTCGATATTTTTTCCAACTTCTTCTAATCTGTCACGTGTATCCATCATGATTTTACGTGGTGATAATTTCTTACCAGTTGTATTTGCAGGACATGATGAAGTACATCTACCACATTCGGTACACGTATAGGCATTTAATAATTGTACCCAATTTAAATCTTGAACATCTGAAGCACCAAATTTAGCTGGAACCGCATCTGGATTAGCAGGTGCAGCAAACGGATCGGCATTTGGATCCATCATTAATTTTACTTCATTTGTTACACTTTCTAAATTATCAAATTTTCCTTTTGCATTTAAATCGGCAAAATAGGTGTTTGGAAACGCTAATAAAATATGTAAATGTTTAGAAAAGTATAAATAGTTTAAGAAAGCAATTACCATAACTAAATGTCCCCACCATCCTACTCTTTCTAAGATATGCAAGGCACTTTCACTCATCCCACCAAATAAAGCGGGACCTAAATATTTCGAAATTGAAAAATTAAATGAACCAATTCCTTCATAATGAGATTTTCCCAACGAATATAACACTTCATCTGTTCCATTCATTGTGAAAATACAAGTTACTAAAACTATTTCCATAATTAATATTAAGTTGGCATCTTTTGTTGGCCAACCTAACATTTCTGCTTTATTGAATCGTGGTAACTTTAATAAATTTCTTCTGGATAAAAAGGCCAAAGTAGCCACTAAAGCTAATAAGGTAAGGATTTCTATAAAACTTATTAAAAAAGTATAAAATCCACCTAAACCCGTTTTAAAAAAACGATGTGTACCGAAAAGTCCGTCTACAATAATTTCTAATAACTCAATTTGAGTGATAATAAATGCAGCATATAAGGTAAAATGCAGTAAAGCAGGAATAGGTCTGGTAAACATTTTTTTCTGTCCCAAAGCAATTAATGCCATATTTTTCCAACGTGCTGAAGCATTATCAGTTCGGTTTACTTTCTGTCCTAATTTAATATTTCGTATTATTTTTTTAACATTTTTTACAAAAAAGCCAACACCTATTATTAGGGTAACTGCAAAAATAATATTTGATAAAAAACTCATAAATTTAGTTTTTAGGTTGTTCTATATTTTGTTCTGTTGCTGGTGCTACATAAGGTTTGTTTTTCTTTCCGAAAACACTCACATTAACATAACGGGTAGGATTTAAACGTAAATCTTGCAAAAGTAATTCCAATTCTTTTGATGTTTTAGTTAGATTGGTATACATGGCATCATCAGTTAACAATTTACCCATTGAACCTTTTCCTTGTTCTAAATTAGCCATAATCCCGTTAACATTGGTTAAAGTAGCTTCTAGTTTTTTGACTGTTGCTCCTAAATTGGCTTTTTCTAAAGAAGTTGTCATAGTATTTAAATTACCAGATGTTTTTTCGAAATTAGATAAAGTGGTATTTAATTTCGATTTATTTTCTGATAAAATTTCATTTGCATTTTTAGAAATTTGACTAAATTCAGACATTGTCAATTCTAAAGAAGCTATGGAAGCCTTTAATTTTTGCTGCGTAGAAGCGTCTAAAGTAGCATTCAAATTTTCGATTAACTTATTTGCATTTTCTAATAAAACTTCAACTTTATCTTTTACTGGTCCGATTTGATTGGCTAATTCGTCTGTTAATCCTAATTTGTTAGATGCTTTAAGAACATCACCAGATTGCGTATAATTTGTATCTGAAAAGTTATTTATAATTGCAATTTCTCTACCTCCAATTAAACCAGAATCCATAATTTGTGCTTCGCTTGATTTGGCAATTTTAATTTGTTCGTTAGTAATTACTATTTCTACTTTCATTTTACCATCTGGTAACATTTCAATAGCATTTACTTTTCCTATAATCAATCCGTTTATAGTTACTGGTGCTGCTTCAACTAAACCTGCCACATTATCATATACAGCGTATAACTTAGTACTAGTATCAAATAAATTTTTACCTTTTAGAAATGCAAAACCCCAGTAAAACAATACTATAGATAAAATAACTAAAACAGCAACTTTAATTTCTTTTGTGATTTTCATATGGGCTAAATATACTTATACTTCAGATTTGGTGAATGCTTTTAAACAAAACAACAATTAAAAATTGTTGTGTGTTATAAAGACACAAAAATAACATTATTTATTTGATTGCCTCGCTTAATTTAATTTTTTTACCATTTTTTATAGGCACAATAAACGAAGAAGTATATCCTTTTGCTTTCGCTTCTTCTAATAATTGTTTTGCTTTGGTATAAGATGAAGTGCTACCATAAAAGTATTTGTAAATGGTAGTTCCTTTTTCAACGGAAATGTTATTTAATCCTTTAAAGTTTTTAGGCAAGGTTTCTAAATTTTTAGCACTTGCAGAAATTTGTATCTTAAAAGTAACACCTTCCACAGCTGTTTTATTTTCTGAAGATTGCTTCGGATCTACTTTCTTTGGGTCTACCTTTTTTGGGTCTTCTTTTTTAACTGTTGTCTTTTTGGATTCTTCTTTCTTAACAGTAGTAGCCGTTTCTGTCTTAAAAAAATCATCTCGATATCCTAAAATAGCTTTAGAAATAGCTTCTGCTAATTTATTTTGTCCATCTTCCGAATTTAAAAAAGCACCTTCCGGTTTGTTAGATACAAATCCCATTTCAATAAGCACACGAGGCATAATTATTTTTCGTAAAACTAAAAATCCGGCTTGTTTTACTCCCCTATTTTTACTTGTTGTGAATTTTGTAAACGCTTGTTGTACTTTACCTGCAATATCTATACTCTGTTGAATATTTTCTTCTTGCATAATGGAAATTCCCATTACGGATTCTGGAGATTTTGGATCAAATCCATCATATTTTATTTTATAATCGCTTTCTAAAGTAACAACGGCATTTTCCTTTTTGGCTACTTCCAAATTGGCTGCATTTCGGGTAACTCCCATTACATAAGTTTCATTTCCTGATGCTTCTTGGTTGTCATTTGCATTACAATGCATAGAAACAAATAAATGTCCTTTTGATCGATTAGCGATATTGGCTCGTTCGTTTAATTCAATAAAAACATCCGTTTTTCTGGTATAAACTACTTCTATATTTGATTCTTTAGCTAAAATTTCTCCTACTTTAAGAACCGTATTAAGTGAAATTTTCTTTTCAATATTTCCATGATAGGTAGCTCCATAGTCTTTACCACCATGTCCAGCATCTAAAACTACTTTGAATTTTTTAGTTTGTGCATAAAATGATACAGAAAACAAGCAAAATAATAGTACTATCGATTTTTTCATAATTCTAATTTGGTGTAACAATAAAAGCAGATGCAAATCCTTTTTGTTTGGCTTCAGCTAGAAATTTTTTACACGATTCTAGGGTTCCTTGTCCGTAAAAATATTTATAACCACCGTTTACTTCTATCATGGTTACATTTGCCAAACCATTAAAGTTTTCCGGCGTTAAATCAAGTTTCTTAGTACTATAACTAATTTGTACTTTATATGCTAACTCATCAGGTATTAATGATTCAGGAGCTGCATCAACTACTTTAGTTGTATCCACAGCAGTTTCCACAACAGGCAATTCTTCTACAATTACTGGTTCTTTAATTTGTAATACATTTGGTGGTGTATTCGTACCTCTTACATTATTTTTATATTCAATAATTGAGCGTGCAATAATTTGAGAGTAATTTGATTTACCTTCTTCTGATTTCATATATTTGGATTCTTGCACATTACTTAAAAAACCCAATTCTATTAAAACACCAGGCATTACAGTAGCATCTAATACCCAAAGCGGTTGTTGGTGCATACCTAAGTCTTTTCTTTGCAAAGAATTTTTAAAATAACTTTGTACCGTACTTGCAAAATTAATACTTTGCATTAACGTTTCTTCTTGCATGATGCGTAAGCCAATTTGTGTATTTGGATTATTCGGATCAAATCCTTCATATTTTTCTTTAAAATTATCTTCTAAAGAAATTACCGCATTTTCCGCTTTTGCAATTTCAAAATTCATGCCTGCACGAGACAATCCCATAACTAGAGTCATTGCGCCATATGGTTTTGGAGAAACAGATGAATTACAATGTACGGATACAAATAAATCTGCCTCAAAATCATTCGCAATTTTAGCTCTATCTCTTAAAGGTATGAAAACATCTGTAGATCGTGTATATTTAACATTAAAATCGGGATAAGATTCTAATATTTTTCCAATTCTTAAAACCACATCTAAAGCAATTAGTTTTTCGATACATCCATTTTTTGCTGCACCAGGATCCTTACCACCATGTCCAGCATCTAATATAACTTTAAACTTCTTCTCTTGTGCTATTGAAAAGACAGATAAACAGATAAATATAATTACAAGTACTTTTTTCATTTGTGATTAATTATTTTCGGTTAATTCAAATACGTTATAATTTTATTAAATACTAAATTTTAACAAAAAATATACGTAAGTTTGACCCTTCAAAAACCGAACCATTTTTTACAAAAATAGTATTTATAGATTTGAGTACAAAGATTAATCATATCGTTTTTTTATTTTTTTTTCTAATTGTTAGTAATTTAGAAATTTACAGTCAAAACAGCTCTCAAAAAGATAGCGTGCAACTGAATGTAAATGAATTAGTTGCAACAAAAACAACAATTAAAAGAGATACTACAAAAAAACCATTATTAGAAGGTATCGTAAATCGTAAAGCGAAAGATTATGAACGATTAGACCAAAGAAAAAAAAGATTAACATTATATAATGAGGCAGAACTACATTACCAAGATTTCATACTAAAATCGGGGATTATTGTTTTGGACTACGAAAAAAACGAAGTGTATGCTGGAAGACTTAAAGATAGTGCTGGTGTATATTCTCAATTTCCATATTTCAAACAAGGTGAAAATATTATCGAACCTGATTCTATACGATTTAATACAAAAACTGGAAAAGCACAAATTTGGAATGCACGAAGTAAACAAGGTGAAATGATTCTAAGATCTGAAGTTTCAAAAAGAGAAAATGATTCGGTTATTTTTTTTAAAAATGCCCGTTTTACTACATCTGAAAACAAAGAAAATCCAGAATATTATTTCTTAGCATATAAAGCTAAATTGGTACCAAAAAAGAAATTTGTAACTGGATTAACTCATATGTTTATTGCGGACGTTCCTACTCCTATTGGTGTGCCTTTTTCATTTTTTCCGATGACCAATAAAAATACGTCTGGAGTAATTATGCCAGCACCTGGACAAAATAACGAAAGAGGTTATTTTCTTCAAAATGGAGGGTATTATTTTGCTCTAAGTGATTATTATGATTTGGCCATTTTAGGTGATTATTATACCAATGGAAGTTATGCGCTTCGTTCCGAAACTTCCTATGCCAAGAAATACAAATTTAGCGGAAATTTTCAAGTAAGGTATGAAAATCAGGTGTTGGGGGAAAAAGGTTTTCCGGGTTATGCTCGAACCAATCAGTATAATATTCAATGGTCGCATAGTCAAGATGCTAAAGCTTCTGCAAATTCTAGATTTTCATCTTCCGTAAATTTTGGGAGTAGTAAATATTTTCGACAATCCTTAAATATTGTAAATGTTGGTTCTAATTTAAATAACACCTTAAGTTCCTCAATTAGTTATTCCAAAACAGTACCAATTGTACCTTTAGTGAATTTTTCTGTAGCCGTAACGCACAATCAAAATACAAATACAGAAATTGTAAATTTAACTTTACCATCATTTAATGCGAGTGTTGACAGAATTTTTCCTTTTGCAAAACAAGATGGAATAAAGAAAGGAATTTTTCAGAATATTAATTTTCAATATGGATTAAAAGGAGATAATAGAATTTCTACAAAAGAAGAATTTCTATTTAAATCTCAAATGTTTGATACTGCAATAGCTGGTTTAGCACATACTATTCCTATTTCTACAAATTTTAAAATTTTTAAATATTTTAGTGTTACAGCAGGTACTGCATTTGCGGAAAACTGGGTGTTTAACACCAATGAAAAAATATTTAATACTAGCACGAATAAAGTAGAAATAGTAAGAAAAAACGGTTTTGATTCCTACCGAACTTATAATTTTTCTTCTAGTATTGGAACCACTATTTATGGAACGTACACGTTTAAAGAAACCAATAAAATACAAGCCATAAGACATTTAATTCGACCAAGTATTTCATATGGTTATACGCCAAGCTTTGAGCGCTATTACGACCAATATCAAGATAATTTAGGAAATTATATTAGTTATAGTAGGTTTGAAAATACATTATTAGGTGCGCCTGGTTTAGGCGTTGCAAATTCAATTGGTATCGGTATATCCAATTCGTTAGAAGCAAAAGTATTAGACGCGGCAAGTAAAAATGGTGGTACTAAAAAGATTTCCTTATTAAATCAATTTAATTTTTCTACTAGTTACAATTTTAATGCAGAAGAATTTAAATTAGAACCAATTAGTTTAATTGGTGGAACTTCATTATTTGATAATAAATTAGGTGTCAATTTTGGGGCCCGTTTTGACCCATATGATTTAGATAGGAATAACCAGAGAATTAATGAATTCAGCATAAACAATGGAAACGGTTTAGCAAGAATGACAAGTTCTAACATTACCTTAAGCTATTCGGTAAGTAGTAATGATTTTAGTACTGAAAAAAAATCAAAACAAACGGTTCAAAACGGAGGTCGTGATGATGATTTATTTGGTTCTGCAACTGATTTAAGCAATCAAGATGAAAGTTTATTTAAAAAGAACGAAGCAAAAAAACAACAAACCGAATTATATAACTTTAAATTTCCATGGGATTTACGTTTAGCCTATTCACTTACTTATAACAACACAACAAATCAAAGAGAAATTACAACTAATTCGCTAATGGTTTCTGGGAACATTGATTTGGCTGTAAAATGGAAAATGGGATTTTCATCTGGTTATGATTTTGCAGGTAAAGGAATTACAACAACACAATTACGTTTTGAAAGAGATTTAGAAAGTTGGCGAATGAGTTTTAGTATGGTCCCAATTGGCAATTCCTATTGGAATTTCTTTATTGGAATAAAATCTTCTATGTTAAGTGACATTAAATGGGATAAGCAAAAATTACCAGATGCTAGATTGCGAAATTAAGAAAATAGTTTAATGAAAGTAAATAGAACAAAAAATTTAACTTATAAAATCTTGGTTTTTTTTTATAATAATTATATTTGAATATAATATAAAAAAATAGCGTTTCGCTTTACAAATTTCTATCAGAGAAAACGACCATATTTAAAGTATTAAAGGAAAAGTAAAAATTGAAACGATTACGATATACGTGGGCGTTCTCTTTTCTATTTACTACCGCCTTTGGTCGGGCACTCTGAGAAAGTTAAGTTGAATAGCCCACGTTGTCTTTTAAAAATCGTAATAAAATGAAACAACTCAAACAAATCTTAATAAGAGGGCATAGTCCTACAAAAAACCATTTTAAACCATTATTAACAATTAAACCCAAAATTATTATGAAAGCTGTTAAATTATTTATTGTTGTAACATTATTATTTGTATTTAAGACTTATGGACAACTTGACAAAAACACATGGCTGGTTGGGGGAAGTGGAAGTTACAGACAATATAATTTTGAAAATGACTATATTCTTCAAGCTACATCTGAAACTATAAATTATAAAGCTAAATCAAAAAATATTTATGCTAATATTAAAATAGGCTATTTTTTTTATGACAAATTTGTTATCGGCTTATCTCCTTCTGTAAATTATTATAATAGCAAGGTAGAGATTTCGGATAGTCGTGTTTTTTCTTCATCTTATAGTATTGGTCCTTTCGCAAGATATTATTTTTTAGATAAAGAAAAAAAAATAAATATTTTTTCAGAAGTTAGTTATGCTACTGGAAAAATAAATCCATTTAAGGGCGAAAAAATTGATAAAGGTAAATCTAATAGAATTAATATTAATTTAGGAACTGAAGTTTTTTTTAATGATTGTGCTGGAATAGAATTCTTACTTGGATATCAAAGCCTAAATAATAAATTCAATAATAATAATCAAGGAAACATAAAAGAAAACGGTTTAATTTTTATGATTGGATTTCAATTACATTTAGAAAAAAAATAATTACAAATTAACAAATACTATAAAACATGAAAAAAATAATATTTACTGATAAAGCTCCAGCACCTATAGGACCCTATAATCAAGCTGTTTTGGTTGGAAACATGTTATATACTTCAGGACAAATTGCTATTAACCCATTAACAAACGAATTGGTTTTAGAAGATATTGAAACTGAAACCAAACAAGTTATGGAAAACTTAAAAGCGGTTTTAGAAGCTGCAGAAATGAGTTTTGAAAACGTAATAAAAGTGTCTATTTTTATTAGCGACATGAATAACTTTTCAAAAATAAATACCATTTACGGAGCTTATTTTAATGAAGCAACTGCACCTGCAAGAGAAACCGTTCAGGTGGCTTGTTTACCAAAAAATGTGAATGTTGAAATTTCAGCTATTGCGGTTAGATAATTATAAAAATATTCTATATTTATCGAACCCAATACCAAATAATACCAGGATTTGCTGCATAACCTCCTATAGTTCCTATCCAAGGCGCAGGACTATAATAGACATTATTAGCAATTAAAGTACCCCACCAATTTCCCGAACCACTAGCTAAAGAATAGAATCCGGTATTCGCACCCACATAGCCATACCAAGGCATGCGTTGAGAAATTCCATCATTATTTGAATTATAACTCCAACCTCCATAATTTGCATTCAATGTAATGTTAGAATTTGCATTACTCGTACTAGTAAAACTGTAGGCAGCATTAGCAGTCCAAATCCCTCCAAAACTGTTTCTGGTGTATGCATCAATCATGTATTGAAAGCCACTTGCACTTTTTTTAATATAATCTGCCCATTTTATGATTGAATAATTAGCAGTTGAAGTACTAATTATATCTGCATTTGTTGTAAATGGATTTTGGGCGTTTAAATCGATGGTATTTGCTAAAGTCCAACCCACATAAGATGAGTTTTTTAATATTAAGGTCCAACCACCGCCATCGGTAGTCATATCGGCATAAATTTTAATCGGAACTCCTCCATTAATATTTGCATTTTTTATCCAATAAAAACCATCCTGCGAATTGGGGTAATCTTGTTTAATTTGATAGGCACTTGAAGAAGCTGTTTCAGGACTTAATCCAGAATTATCAGGATAAAATCGTTGTTTTGAAGCGTTGAAATTATTTGTGATTTCTTGTTGAGATAATTCTCTATTGTAAATCTTAAAACTAGCTACATTTAAATTCATTAACCAATTCAAATCATTTCGCCAACCTGAAATTCTTCCTGAACCTGAATTGAAATTGGCATTGGTAGAATTAAAACCACTATATACTTGAGACAAAGATGTTTGATTAATACCATTTACGTATATCTTGTTATTGCTGACAGAACCTGCATTCATTATAAAAACGAGATGTTTCCAAACCCCTTCTATTCCTAAATTTTCTACTCTTGTAGTCGTTAATCCGAATAAATCTCCGCTTGAAGTATTAAATCCAATAGCCCCTGCTTTAGTCCAAACATCATATAAGCCAAAACCAAAATACATCGAACCGTTGGGTGCATTCAACGAATTCGTTTTTACCCACATATCTACAGTTACAGCACTAGTACTTCCAATATTTGCATTAAAATTGGCATAACTAGAGGTGCCATTAAATACAATTGAACCGCCACTAGCCGAGTTAAATGCCGTGGATGTCAAAGTCACATTTGATCCATTACCTGATAAATCATTCCAAGTCGTTCCTGAGCCATTGTAACTTGCTGTGTTGCCTGCATCCAAATGTAAAACCAAACCAGAATTGGACAAGCAAGTTATAGATACACTTCCGTCACCTGTTGTATTCATAGTACCAAAGGAATAGTTACCAGAACTTGATTTGGTTGCCCCACCTGCGCCACCGCCAGTTGCTGCACCACCACCTGCGCCACCGCCACCGCCGTACCATCCAGCTCCGCCGCCTCCGCCGCCGTTCCAACTGCCTATACCTGAATCTGTACCAGCGTTACCACCATTAATATCGTTTCCATTTCCTCCTATTGTAGTTGGGGTAGCATCAAAAGGTTCTCCACCCAATCCAGCTGCAGACGTTGTAGCGGCATAACCATATTGATATCTTCCATTAGTAATGTAAGCATTTTGTGAAACCGTTGGTTCATTTCCAGGACTGGATGAACCTAACGCTGTATTTCCAGCATTACCTCCAGTGTAATCTGATCCAATTGAAATTCCAGCACCACCACCGCCACCGCCGGCTATAACAAGCGCATTGGTAATAGCTGGAGAAGAAGAAATAAATACACCAGACAAACCTCCGCCGGCGCCACCATAATTAGTTCCCGAACCTCCGCTTCCTCCAAAACCATATTTGGCTATAGATGACTGACCTGGAAAACCTCCTACCACAACATATAAAACCTGTCCAGGTGTTACATTTAGGGTAGTCGTAATATTAGCACCGGCTCCTCCAACTTGTCCTCTTCCTCCGGTTCCGCCTTTGGCTCCTAAAGCATTGACTTGAATTGAGGTAACTCTATTTGGAACTACAAATTTTTGAATAGCACCAGTATATTTAAATGAATAAGAAGTAGGGAGTTGTGGTTTTTTTACCGCTAAATTTTGAAATGCAGATTGTGCGTTCAAAAAAATTGAACTAAATAACAATAAAAATATGAAAATTTTTAATCTCATTAGAAAATGGTATCACCAAAAACATAACCAACATTGGTGCTATTCATTACTAATCCAATAACACTATTTGTCGTTCTTGTACTTAACCCACTTGCTGAATTTAATGTTGTTCCATTCCCAGAAAAAGTAATTGTACCAGCACCCGTTTGAATCAATTGGCAACTAAAACCAATAGGTAAAGTAGGAACAGATACGGTTACAGTTGAAGCAGAATTAATAAAAAACAATTTATTATTGTCAGAAGCTGCTAAACTAAAACTAGCTGATTTTGTTTCAATAACTAACCCTCCAGAAATTTGAATCCAAGCGGTTCCATTCCAATAATAATAACCTGGAACTACGTTATTTGGAGTTGTTCCTGATGTTGCGGTATTATAAATTAGTAAACCAGCTGCAGTTGCCAATTCAGTTGTTCCTGACAAACCTGTCACGGGTGCAAAAACATTAGCTGCTGTTAATGCAACTCTCGGAGGCAAAAACCCTTTATTTGTAGATGTTATATCTAATTTTGCCGAAGCATTAGGCGTAGTGGTACCAATACCTGTTTGGGCATTTGCAGTACTCACAAATAGTATGATAACTACTATTTCAACTATTTTCTTTATCGTATCCATATTTGATGATAAGTATTGTATGTATAACTATTTAGAAAATCATCAACTTCCCAGCGGGCACCACCTCCTCTAATTCCCCAATGGTAGGTACCTGATAGGTACATTGGGAAATTGGTCATTGCAATAGTACCTTGATCACTTATATAATGTGCCGTACTCGCTGGTAGAAAGGCTGAATGTCCAGTCAAGGATGTAAAACTTGTGGCAATTCCAATCATGCTACCTGTTCCTGTTTTAAAATAACTTATAGTGTTGGCATTAAAAGTTTTAAAGTGTATGACACGGGTATGTAAAGATGTTTTTCCATAAAAACGTAATTCTGTAAAGTTGAATTTTGTTAAATAAGCTGGCGTTACATGTCCCCAAGTTGTCGCACTGGCTTGTTCATCGACTCCCAAAGTTGTTGAACCTAAGAGTGGCAATGTGTTTGATTTTTCAACCAATAGAGGATTCGTTCCACCAAGATGTAAATAATTTAATACCAAAGTCCATCCTCCGCCGTCGGTAGTCATATCACAATAGCAAGCGGTGGCTGGAGTTGCCCCTGCGGTTCCATCAGGATCAATTACATAAACTCCATCCGTGGCATTTGGGAAATTCGTTTTAATTTCATTGCACGATTTAAAAATATCATCACGTAATAAAACACCTAACCGCATGGAGGCATGTCCGTAAACACCGTTCAAGTTAGGAGTAACTCGAACATAACGACCGTACATGACATTGGGAAAATTAGTGTATTTCTTAGTATTAGAGTCGGTATTCAATGTTAGGCTGGAGGCTGCGGTTGACCAATTGATATTGTCTGTACTTACTTCTACTTTTGCATTAGTTACCCATTGTGCAGCATTTGCGCGACCCTGTGTAACAATTCCTTGTAACCATCTCGGACTTTTAAGGTCGTATTGTAAATAATCAGTACCATTATTTGTAGATCCTGCAGACCAACCTTGATAGGAATCTATCCAAGGGGTATAATGTGCTGCACCAAAAGATTCATTAACCCAAGAAGATGAAGCCGACCAGTTCGTTTGAAAACTGAACGATTCTGATGGTGGAGTTGGGTTCATACTTGTTGCTGGAACCCATTTACTGTTACTTCCCGATAAAACTAGTTTTCCATTATCAGAAAAAATTATTTTATTAGAATATACTTGATTAATATTCGACGGGATGGTAATGGTATGTCCATTCTCAATAGTGTTAGTTCCGGTTAAATTTGACGGACTTGTCCAACTGGATGTATTGGTATACGTTCCATTTCCTGCACTATTTGTCGAAGTTTGAGCGACAACAGTAACTATTTGTAATAAAAGTAAAAAAACTATTGATTGTTTCATTATTTGCAATTTACTTTTTTTCAGTTAGTTCCTTTACTTTTTGTTGTAATTGTTCAATTTGTTTTTGTTGTTCTTTAATTGCCTCAACAAGTAGGGCTACAACTTTATCGTATTGAACCGATTTAAATCCTTCTGTGCTATTTTCAGTTTGAACTACTTCAGGAATAACTTGTTCGACTTCTTGTGCTATAAAACCAAGTGCTCGATTTTCACTAAACATTCTGCTGGGAAATTCTTTGGTTTTCCAATCAAATGTAACGCCTTGCAATTTTAGTACTTTTTGTAATGGGTTTTCAATAGGTAAAATATTGGTTTTAAATCGACTATCTGATGAACCGGCAATTGAATTGGCAATGATATCTCCAGCTACTTGTAAGCGTACCGTGGGATTAGAAGTTCCCATACCAATGAATCCGTTTTCTTTAATAATTATTCCATTTGCCTCAGTTGTATTAAAAATTCGCAAACGTGCTTCTGCTGCGCTTGTACCATATTGATCGATAATCCAATCAGCCGTAGAACCAACTAATGATTTTTTAATATTTATTTGTCCTCCTTCAAAGCTACCAGTAGTTGGGTAAAGAGTAATTTCACCAGGAATTGTACCTGTAGCATTTCCAATAGTTAAGGTGCTTATAGGGGCAGTATTTCCAATTCCAACTAATCCTAAAGAATTAATACGAAATCGTTCAGAATTATTAGTATTAAAAATTAATGAACCCGAGGCATTCTGACTTGATATTGTTAAATCATTTACATTTGCAGACGGAAAACCTATCCAACCAAATCGCGTGGAAGCCCCTTGAGGAAAAAATTCCATATAGGTATGATCTGTACCTTCTAAACGAAAAGTGGCTCCATTAGATTTTACATGAAGTTTTGTAGCCGGCGTAGTTGTACCTATTCCGGTTTGAGCAAAACCAAATAAACTTGAAAGTAACAATAAAAAAAATATTTTTTTCATATTATCGAATATAAATTTCTACTCTAGCAGAACGGTTAATTCCTCTAACGTTATCACAGCAAGCAACAAAATCTCCTGCAGAAACATTGCCATAAGCCATACCGATACCAGTATATACATCATTGGATTGCTGATTTCCATTAGGGTATAAACCTCCACCGTTTTCATTCCAACCGAAACCCCATCGATTGGTTCCTAAGGAATTTAAATTATAATTAAAGCCATAAAAACGAACATCAACTTGAGATGAGAAAGCAGTTCCTTTTCCAGCAAAATTATTGGCATCACCAAAAAATAAATTATTAGCTAAACTGAAAAAGTTAATTGGAGTTATACGAATACCATTATTAAAATTGTTTTGTAACCAACACCAAACGTTGTAAGAACCATTAGTGTTCACACTTCCACCAGTTGAACTTCCATTATAATTCCATGGAATATCGGGCCACAATGCCATAATATCTTTGGCATAATAATAATTCATCGTATTGAACTTTGCATCACCATTATTTCTATTTGTTTCAGCAGAATTTAAAGTATTCACTGCTGTCCAATAGGAACTTGAATAATTAAATGTTGTTCCAGTAGTTGCTTTCATTGCCATCATCCATCCGCCCCCGTTTACTGCTGGGTTCAATAAACAATACACTTGGGTAGGTCCTACATAAGGCAAATTAATCCAATACACCCCATCGGTATTATTACCAAAAGCCGTTTGAAGGTATTTTGCACTAGGCGCTGCTTTTGCTGCAGAGCTTCCGTCCATAACAGGTTCTGAAATTAATTCTTGCAAGTTCTGTGTCCAACTCTGATAATAAGTAGACGCTGGATACACACTTGCATACGAACTTGGCGCACTGTTTTGAATTGGCGATTTCCAATAGAATCTCAAGCCATAGCCACCAGCACCTTGTTGCATGCGTATTTGAAACGAATAGGGTTTTCCAGCAGTCATATACATAATGGCTGTATGAGTTCCTAAAGTTGGAACGGCTTGACCTGCATAATTACCAATCAATTGCGATCCATCAATATATAAATCATTAGCATCATCTGACTCCAAAGTAAAGATGTAATTTCCTGTCTCCACAGGTATAAATGTGCCTTGAATTTTAAATGCAAAATAATTTCCGCTATTCGGTAAATTAATACCCAGGGGCGTTAATTCAGCAGCGCTTGTCCAATCTAATATTCTAGCCGAATTGGTTTTTCCAGATTGGATCAGTGTTGTATGCGAATTGGAAGTGTTAAATAATTTATCCATATCCACTAAAGTTAAGGGTACCACAGGGTATTGTATAGCGGTTCCGTTTCCAGCATTTGTGCTATACACCCAATAGTCTAATTGCACTAGCGGTTGTTTGTGCACGGGTTGGTATGTAGCCATCAATTGTGCTTGAACACTTATACTAAAAAGGAATACAATATGGATAAGTATTTTTTTCATACACAAGACTAATTTGACATATCGCCTGATGAAATAAAAACCCCTGCTGCCACACTCACTAAACTCATAATAGCGTGTTGTCCAGCTGTTTTTGTAAAATTATATCGGTTATTCACTGTTCCTCCACCATTAACTAGTGTTACTTGACCAGTTCCGCGTTGCACAATTAGACAATTGAACCCTGATGTTAATGCCGGAACGGTTATTGTTACTGCACTATTACTGGTACAACTTATTATTTTACCATTATCCGTTGCTGCTAACGTGTATGTTGTTCCAGATTGGGTATTTATTTCAGCGCCAAAATTCGTTAATGTTGTAGTTGTTCCGTTTCCAGAAATACTACTGGTAGTAATATTGCTCAAAATAGCTACCCAAGCCGATCCATTCCAATAATAATATCCTGGCGCTACATTATTAGGAGCAGTTCCTGCTGTAGCCGTATTGTATATAAGAAGGCCTGTTGCTGGCAAAGTAACTGGACTTGCTGCATTAGTTGCTGTTAAAGCAATTCGTGGCGGTAAAAAGCCTTGATTAGAAGAAGCAACTTCCAACTTAGCCGAAGGACTTGGTGTAGTGGTACCAATACCCGTTTGGGCATTCCCATTCAGGAATACCAAAAATAAGGCTAAAACAAGTATTACTTTTTTCATATTGAAATACAATCTATTAGAATAAGGCTCTTAATATAATCCAATTCGTACCGTCTGAAATCGCTTTAATCCAGTTGTTTGATGGTTCAACACCAATAGATAAAGTAGTGGCTCCAGTAGTAGTACTATCTGAAATTAAATTTCCTGCTACAGCTGCGATTGAAACTGATACACTAGCAATATTTTTTATCGTAATTTCCCTACCTGCACCAACTGTTACCGCACTTGGTAATTTAATTGTCTTTGAAGTAGCACTTCCAGAATAAACCAATAAATTAGCACTATCTGTTGCTAAAATATCATATGAATCTGTTTTAGATAAAACATCCCCTCCTATATTATTTGACCATTTTGGTACCCCAGCAGCTAAAACTAATACTTGTCCATCTGTTCCTTTTGCTAAACGGGTCCCTGAACCGCTTGTACCTCCATAAATAATATCTCCAGCAGTTGTCATAGGTGACAATGCGTCAAAAGCAGCGGTTTTTGTCGTTTGCCCTGTTCCTCCATTTGCAATTGCAATTGTTGTCCCATTCCAAGTTCCTGTTGCAATAGTTCCTACACTTGTCAAACTCGAACTTACAACATTAGAAGCTAAAGTGTTTCCGGTTAAAGTTCCAGCAGCCGCAGTAACTGTAATATCAGCAGTACCATCAAAATCAACAGTATTAATTTTTCTTGCTGTCGCTAATTTAGTTGCTGTCGCTGCATTACCACCAATATTTAAATTTGTTACTGGTGTAGTAGAAGTAACTACTAATGGTGCAGTTCCAGTAGCTACCGTTGAGGTTAATTGTCCAGTAACACTTAAACTTGTTCCTGTTGCAGCTCCAATAACTGGGGTAACCAAAGTTGGTGAAGTAGCTCTCACAACATCGCCAGAACCTGTTGTGGCAATTTCTTCAATTACTCCTGCTCCAGAAGATACTCGTCCTAAAACTTTATCGGTAGCGCTTACATTTTGAATTTTTGCATATGTTACATTTGCATTTTTAATTTTTGCTGTTTCAACGGCATCATCTGCTAATTTAGCTGTAGTTACATTAGCGTTAGTAATTTTAGCTGTTGTTACCGCATCATCAGCTAACATAGCTGTTATTACTTTTCCTGTTCCAATAGCCGTAACTCCTGCATTTGTAATAGTTACATCTCCTGTTGGCGTTACTTCTGTAGCAACATTAGACGCATTACCTAAATAAATTTTTCCATTATCTAAAGTATTGATAGCTGTAATAGCTGTGGTATTTGTAGTACCAGCAGTGCTTAATGCATCGATTTGTGTTTGCGCATCTGATGCTAATGTACCTATATATTGTAATTCTGTATTAGTTACCGAACCATCAGCCAACTTGGTGGCATCTATTCCTGTAGCTAATTTGGCATTAGTTACATTAGCATTAGTAATTTTAATTGTAGTTACTGCATCATCAGCTAACATAGCTGTTATTACTTTTCCTGTTCCAATAGCCGTAACTCCTGCATTTGTAATGGTTACATCACCTGTTGGCGTTACTTCTGTAGCAACATTAGACGCATTACCTAAATAAATTTTTCCATTATCTAAAGTATTGATAGCTGTAATAGCTGTAGTATTTGTAGTACCAGCAGTGCTTAATGCATCGATTTGTGTTTGTGCATCTGATGCTAATGTACCTATATATTGTAATTCTGTATTAGTTACTGAACCATCTGCTAACTTGGTGGCATCTATTCCTGTAGCTAATTTGGCATTAGTTACATTTGCATTTTTAATTTTTGCTGTTTCAACGGCATCATCTGCTAATTTAGCTGTAGTAACATTGCCGTTAGTAATTTTAGTTGTAGTTACCGCATCAGTAGCTAACATCGTAGTTACTACTTTTCCTGTTCCAATAGCTGTAACTCCTGCATTTGTAATGGTTACATCACCTGTTGGAGTTACTTCTGTTGCCACGTTAGATGCATTACCTAAATAGATTTTTCCATCATCTAATGTTGTGATTCCAGAAG
>NZ_JAGNYF010000034.1:0-1354 GCF_017985075.1 Flavobacterium sp. | reverse complement strand
TAGCAGTATCTACATAATTTTTTGTTGCGGCATCTTGTGCACTAGTTGGATCTGTAACATTGGTTAATTTATTTGAACCTAAATCAACATCAGCTGCTGCTGCTGCAAATCCACTCAATGGAATATTCGATTTGTCTAATTTAGCATTAGTTACATTCGCATTTTTAATTTTTGTTGTTTCAACGGCATCATCTGCTAATTTAGCTGTAGTTACATTGCCGTTAGTAATTTTTGCTGTAGTTACCGCATCAGTAGCTAACATCGCAGTTACAACTTTACTTGTTCCAATAGCTGTAACTCCCGCATTTGTTATGGTTACATCACCTGTTGGAGTTACTTCTGTTGCCACGTTAGATGCATTTCCTAAGTAGATTTTTCCATCATCTAAAGTATTGATAGCAGTAATAGCAGTAGTATTTGTAGTTCCAGCAGTGCTTAATGCATCAATTTGTGTTTGTGCATCTGATGCTAATGTACCTATATATTGTAATTCTGTATTGGTTACCGAACCATCAGCCAACTTGGTGGCATCTATTCCTGTAGCTAATTTAGCATTAGTTACATTCGCGTTTTTAATTTTTGCTGTTTCAACTGCATCATCTGCTAATTTAGCAGTAGTTACATTAGCGTTTAGTATTTTAGCAGTAGTAACTGCATCAGTAGCTAACATCGCAGTTACAACTTTACTTGCTCCAATAGCTGTAACTCCCGCATTCGTTATGGTTACATCACCTGTTGGAGTTACTTCTGTTGCCACGTTAGATGCATTACCTAAATAGATTTTTCCATCATCTAATGTTGTGATTCCAGAAGTAGCAGTATCTACATAATTTTTTGTTGCGGCATCTTGTGCACTAGTTGGATCTGTAACATTGGTTAATTTATTTGAACCTAAATCAACATCAGCTGCTGCTGCTGCAAATCCACTCAATGGAATATTTGCTTTGTCTATTTTAGCGTTGGTTACAGCCGCATTGTTGATTTTAGCAGTAGTAATTGCTCCATCCGCAACTGCAGGTGAATCTGCGGTGCCAGTTAAATCTCCAGCTAAGCGAACTTTACCTTTTATCAAAGTACTTGCATCTACAACACCTGTTGCTATTTGAGAATCAACATAATCTTTTGTTGCTTTTGCCGATGGAAATTTTATATCCGATGTTCCATCAACTGTTGTCAAATCAAGTGTTTTGTTTGCTGAATCTTCTTTTAAAGCTATAGCATTATTTACTGCTGTTTCATTTGCATCCACATCGGCTTGCACTGCTGCAATTGCTGAAGTAGCAGCTGTAGCATTTGCCGTAACGGTAGATTGAAGTGCCGTATTATTAGAATTTACTGTTGAAATATTCGTATC
>NZ_JAGNYF010000033.1 GCF_017985075.1 Flavobacterium sp. | reverse complement strand
TAGCAGTTGATGCCTCAGGAGATTATTTAGTAGGAGGTGGTTTTGCAGCTACAATTTATGATGTAAATAATAATTCTGTATTTAATGGTGGTGGTACCACTGACTTTTTTATTGCCAAATTTGCTACGCAAGCTTGCCAGCCATTAAATAGTGAAAGTTTTGTAGAAACTAATATAGCTATTTATCCCAACCCCGTACAAAATATATTAACAGTTCCTGTAAAAGAAAATACCAAATATCAGTTGTACACTATAACAGGTGTTTTAGTAAAAGAAGGTAGTGTTACTACAGCTGAAAATACAATTTCAATTTCAGAACTATCAAGTGGTTGTTATGTATTAAAACTACAATCTGAAAGTAATAAAATTGAGACAGTGAAAGTAATTAAGGAGTACATAAACTAGAAATCATGAAAACAAAATATATCATTTACCTTTTACCTTTTGCCTTTTACCTTTTACCTTACATCGGATTTTCCCAGTCCTTCCAATGGATAAAACGAGGCGGTAGTAATGAAAACCCAGGAAATGAAAGTGAAACTGTATATAGTATTGCTACTGATAGTGAGAAAAACTACTATGTAATATCAAAAGTAGGCATGAGTGATTTGGATGTGGATGGGAATCTTAAAAATAATTTTGATAATCCAGGATTTGGCCCACAAGATACGATGTTAGCCAGTTTTGCTTGCAATGGCACTTACCGTTGGAGTAAAGTTTTTGGAGGAGGAGGAGGTGAAGTCATCAACTCGGTAGTAGTAGATAGTCAAGACAATATATATGTGGGAGGTAGTATGTCAAGTTGTGATCCTTATCCAGGCACACCCTCAGAGCCCTATCCATCACGTATTGATAGTGACTATTTTTTCTCAAACACAAATTCTGCCTGCACTAAAATTTTCTTTATAAAGTTTACAAAAAACGGAGTGTTGCAATATGTAAAGAGACCACAGCCCCCTGTTTCTATTTTTTCTGGAGCAACTTCAAATACTTCATCTGTTAGTTTTCAAATTCAAAATGATGTCATTTATTGGTATTTGTGGTTACCACCTGGTACTTATGCAGATGGAGCTTTTACTAATACTAATACTGATCCTTATACTCCATATGTTTTACAATATAATTTAGACGGTACTTTTATTAGTGCCACACAATTAGGCACTTTTCAAAATAGTGGATCAAGACCATATATAAAATATTACCGGAATCCAAATAATGGATTTCATTATGCAACTATAAGAAAAGGAGATTCATCAAGTACTTTTGCCATTAACGGGCAACCTGTTGTAAATTCTGTGGCATTAGTTTGCTATGATAATAATGGTACCTTTTTGTGGAAAACAGAGAATACAAGTACCGCCATAGGTGGCGTTTCGTTAAATGATTTAAGTTTTGATGGCCAAAATAACATTTTTATAGCAGGTAGTGTTACAGGATTAAATATGAGTAGTTTTTTAGGGTTAAGTCATCCTTTGTATGGAACAGGTTTTTTAATGAAAACCAACCCCACAGCTACTAATGCTATATGGACATCAACTCCTTCTAATACAACTTCTGGTAGGGTTTCTCCAAGAGCGATTTATAATAATGGAACTGAAATAGCCATTACAGCTTCTGCTGGATCTGGGCCTACTTTAACATGGAGCTCACAAACAACAACCGTGGCAGGTTCTAATCAAGGTACAGATGTTTTGTTAGCACGTTTTAATAGTGCTACAGGTGCTTGTATCAGTTTAAATAAAATTACTAGTAGTACCCCTTCCTCAGATTTTGGAGCAGCAATCACTAAAGACGCATCAGGTGATTATATAGTTGGTGGTGGTTTTGGTGGTGCGTTATACAATGTAAACAATGTTGCCACATGGAACGAGGGTGGTGATACTGATTTTTTTATAGCCAAATTTGCTACGCAACCTTGCCAGCCATTAAGTAGTGAAAGTTTTGAAGAAACTAATATAGCTATTTATCCCAACCCCGTACAAAATATATTTACAGTTCCTGTAAAAGAAAACACCAAATACCAGTTGTACACTATAACAGGTGTTTTAGTAATAGAAGGTAGCGTTACTACAGCTGAAAATACAATTTCAATTTCAGAACTATCAAGTGGTTGTTATGTATTAAAACTACAATCTGAAAGTAATAAAATTGAGACAGTGAAAGTAATTAAGGAGTATTGAAACTAGAAATCATGAAAACAAAATATATTTTTTACCTTTTACCTTTTGCCTTTTGTCTTTTACCATTTACCTTTTTTGGTCAAGAAAGTATTTCGTTTTATTTCGAAAACAACAAATCGGCATTAAATCAAGTTGAATTGACTAAATTAAATAAATGGATTAGTGCCAATCAAAAATCAAAAATACTTTCCATTACAGGATCTACGGATGAAGTAGGTTCTTCAGGTTACAATGATACGTTATCGCAAAAACGTGTAGATTATATTTTTAATAAAGTAAAACTTTCAGTAAAAATTAGGGAAGATTTTAAATCGATTTCTTTAGGAGAAAAAGGTGCAAAATCAAATAGTAAAGCAGAAAACAGAAAAGCCATTATCGTTTTTTTACAAGAAAAAGATTTAGCTAAAGAAGCCCTTTTAATTCAACCAAAAGTAGAGGTGGAAGTTCCAAAAGATAATCCAACAAACGGATTAATTCCAATTGAGGAAAAGGATATGAATTTCCCAGAAGGTGCTACTTTAGAAGAGAAAATTCAAATGTCTCGACCTGGAACTTTAATAGTATTGCCTGAAATTCAGTTTTATAAAAATTCCTTTGGCATTATGCCTTCTTCTCAAAGAGAAATATTTGAATTGATTCGAATTATGACAATGAATCCAAAATTATATATTGAGATTCAAGGACATATTTGTTGTGTGGATAAGGATATTCGAAATTTATCTTTAGATAGAGCCAGACAAGTTAAACGTATTTTACAATCGAATTACATTTTAGAACGACGTATAAAAGTAAAAGGATTTGGTGTTTCGAAACCAAAATTTGCCATTCCAGAAGCAACAGAAGAACAAGCTGCTGCCAATAGAAGAGTAGAAATTATGATTTTAGAAAAGTAAGTCAATTAGATAATTAGTCAATTAGTCAATGTTCCAATTATCTAAAAATCTAAAGATCTATTTTCTTAAACACACTTCCTCTTGGTTCGTTACCTTCTTGTAATACAGTTTCTGAATGTAAAAATTTTGCCGCTTCTGCAGAATCTTTAACTTTAGTAGCGCTTCGTGATAGCATTTCGGATTCAAAATCGTTTAGTACGCTTTTTCGAATTCCAATTTCTTTCCAGTTTGATGATTTCGTACATTTTTTTGTAATTTCTCTGGCTAAAGATAAAGCATCCAATAATGCTTGATTGGCGCCTTGCCCTTTAAATGGACTCATTGGATGTGCAGCATCACCAATTAAAGTTATGTTTTTACCCGTTTTCTCTAATAATGAAGTAAATATTATTTCTCTATCGTAAATAGGATAACCTGAAATTTCGGATTCTAAAGTAGCTTTTATTATTTCTGGAATAGGTGTGTGCCAATTTGTTCTTTGTATCGCTTGCTCTTTAAGCGAATTTTTGCCTTTTTTACTTATTTCTTTTGCTGCTTCTTCAGAAATGGGAAAACTAAGTTGCCACATTATAGCCTCTTTTGAATAGGGCATCATATATATGCGTTCTTTTCCATTGGCAGTTTGAAATACCGTAGCTCCATCGAGTAAAGGACTTTGAGTATTTTCAAGTGCGCTTAATTTACAAATTCCTAAAATCACCATACAATCTAAATATCGTAAAGGTGCAATTTCCTCTCCTAACAAAAATTTTCTTACTGAACTACGAATGCCATCTGCACCAACTAAAATGTCAGTTTGAACGTTTTTAATTTCACCGTTTACCAGAAAACTTAAATCGATTTTATTTGTATTCGATTCTTTAAAATCAACAAGTTGATGTCCCCATTTCACACTGTTGTTTTCTTCCAATTGGTCTAATAAAGCGCTGCGTAAAGCTTGCCTTGAAATGTGTAAGTTTGAATGTTTTGCTTGTTTTTTTGTATCGGATGGTAACCATTTTCTGAGTCCCCATTCGCCAATTATTTTTCCATCTGAAGTATGAACGATATGTTTTGTAGAAACTATTGCTTCTTTTAAAGAAAATAATCCGAAGCCTTTTATTGCTTTACTGGCTTGCTGAAGCGTTAGTCCGTATCCCTGTGATCTGTCTGCAAAACTTTTATCTCTTTCATAAAGTGTAAATGGGATTCCACGGTGTAAACACGCTACAGCTAAAGCAACACCGCCAATTCCAGCACCGATTATTGCTACGTGTGGGTAGTTTTCTTTATCAACTTGAGGAAAATTGGCAGAAGTAAGTATACCAGAGCCCAAACAACTTTTACAAGCTATTTGTTGGTTTATAGTTGTGACTTTTACTTGTTGAATAAGCGACTTTTTAGGTTGTCTCCGATTTTTTTTCCCTTGTCCTTTACAATTTTGACAAACTGACCAACTTGCAAATGAATTTTCTAACTTTTCCAATTCTAATTTTTAATTGTTTGGTATACAACTTAGCTGCAAAGGTTGTAAAAAATTCTGTGATACTATTTAATTCTAAATTGTTTTATTTTGAATTGGCAAATTGTCTCATTATCTTATTGGCACATTACCTAATTATTTATATCTTTGCCAAACACAACAAACAACACTACAATAATGAGTTCTGAAACGAGCCAACGCTACAATTTAAGAGGAGTTTCTGCTTCCAAAGAAGATGTGCATAATGCCATTAAAAACATCGATAAAGGATTGTTTCCGCAAGCATTTTGTAAAATTATCCCGGATTATTTAACACAGGATGAAGAGTATTGCATCATAATGCACGCCGATGGCGCAGGTACAAAATCAGCATTAGCCTATATGTATTGGAAAGAAACTGGTGATGTTTCTGTTTGGAAAGGTATTGCGCAAGACGCGTTGATTATGAATATTGACGATTTATTGTGTGTTGGAGCAACCGATAATATTTTGCTTTCATCTACTATAGGAAGAAATAAAAATCTAATTCCAGCCGAAGTCATTTCAGCTATTATTAATGGAACAGAAGAATTAATTGCCGAATTAAAAAAACACGGTGTTACGATTCATTCCACAGGTGGAGAAACCGCAGATGTAGGCGATTTAGTGCGAACTATCATTGTAGATTCAACGGTTACCGCTCGTATGAAACGTACCGATGTAATTGATAATGCGAATATTCAAGCGGGTGATGTAATTGTAGGTTTAGCCTCGTTTGGGCAAGCTTCTTATGAAACAGAATACAATGGCGGAATGGGAAGTAATGGTTTAACTTCAGCACGTCACGATGTTTTTGCGAAGTATTTGGCTCAAAAATATCCTGAAAGTTTTGATGCAGCTGTTCCAAACGAATTGGTTTATTCGGGTCAAACGAAATTAACTGATGCTGTTAAAAATAGTCCAATTGATGCTGGAAAATTAGTACTTTCTCCAACCAGAACGTACGCGCCAGTTATTAAAAAATTACTATCTAAATACAATTCAAATCAAATTCACGGAATGGTGCATTGCAGTGGAGGTGCTCAAACTAAAGTGCTTCACTTTGTAGACAACGTTCACGTAATTAAAGATAATTTGTTTCCAGTACCACCGTTATTTCAATTGATTCAAGAAAATTCTAAAACCGATTGGAAAGAAATGTATCAAGTATTCAATTGCGGACATCGAATGGAAATTTATGTACCTGCTGAAATTGCACAAGATATTATTGAAATTTCGAAGTCATTTAATATTGAGGCTCAAATTGTAGGAAGTGTGGAAGCATCAGATAATAAAAAGCTAACTATAGTTTCGGAATACGGAACGTTTGAATATTAAAGTATAATAACACAGATTAGAGAAATTTCAATAATTTTTAAAATTTATCTAATCTGTGTTGTTTAATTTTATAAATAATTATAATAACACACAACAACAAAACAAAAATGAATAATGTTTTAATTTTAGATTTCGGATCACAATATACCCAATTAATCGCTCGAAGAGTAAGAGAATTAAATATTTTCTGTGAAATTTTCCCTTTCGATAAAATTCCTGCCGATTTATCATCTTATAAAGCGGTAATTTTAGGCGGAAGCCCTTGCTCGGTGCGTTCGGAAGAAGCGCTTCATCCGGATTTATCTGAAATTAGAGGTAAAAAACCGTTATTAGCCGTTTGTTATGGTGCACAATATTTAGCGCATTTTTCTGGTGGAGAAGTAGCTGCTTCTAACACAAGAGAATACGGAAGAGCAAATTTATCTTACATTAAAGAAAACGAAGTGTTTTTAGAAGGTGTTTCTGATAATAGCCAAGTTTGGATGAGTCATTCCGATTCAATCAAAAAATTACCAACAAATGGTGTTAAAATAGCAAGTACAAAAGACGTTGAAAATGCTGCGTATAAAATTGAAGGTGAGACTACTTACGCCATTCAATTTCACCCAGAAGTTTACCATTCAACAGATGGAAAACAAATGTTAGAAAACTTCTTAGTTAAAATTGCAAAAGTGGAACAAACCTTCACGCCAAATGCTTTTGTGGAAGAAGTAATTGCAGATATGAAAGCCAAAATTGGTGATGATAAAGTAGTTTTAGGATTATCTGGCGGAGTAGATTCTACAGTTGCAGCGGTAATTTTAAATAAAGCAATAGGTAGTAATTTATATTGCATTTTTGTAAATAACGGATTATTACGTAAAAACGAATTCCAAAGTGTATTAGACCAATACAAAGGGATGGGATTAAATGTTAAAGGAGTTGATGCTTCTCAGCGTTTTTATGACGCTTTGGCTGGACTTGATGATCCTGAAGCAAAACGTAAGGCTATTGGAAATGCGTTTATAGAAGTTTTTGACGATGAAGCCAATCAATTAAAAGATGTAAAGTTTTTAGGTCAAGGTACGATTTATCCTGATGTAATTGAATCGGTTTCGGCTACGGGCGGACCTTCAGCGACTATAAAATCGCATCATAATGTAGGTGGTTTACCTGATTTTATGAAATTGCAAATTGTAGAACCTTTACGAATGTTATTTAAAGATGAAGTGCGTAGAGTGGGAGCTACATTAGGAATTGATCCTGAATTATTAGGTCGTCATCCTTTCCCGGGACCTGGTTTGGCTATTCGTATTTTAGGTGATATTACACCAGAAAAAGTAGCTATTTTACAAGAAGTAGATGCTGTTTTCATCAACGGATTAAAAGAACACGGTTTGTATGATAAAGTTTGGCAAGCTGGAGCAATTTTGTTACCCGTAAATAGTGTAGGTGTAATGGGAGATGAGCGTACGTATGAAAAAGTAGTAGCATTAAGAGCTGTAGAATCTACAGACGGAATGACAGCTGATTGGGTGCATTTACCGTATGAGTTTTTAATGAAAATATCGAATGAAATTATCAATAATGTTCGTGGTGTAAACCGAGTGGTGTACGATATTAGCTCGAAACCACCAGCAACTATTGAATGGGAATAAAAAGAAATAACTATTTAAAAAAGCAATGGCAATGTCAATATTTAATTAAAAATTTGGCATTGCTTTTTTATTTTTCAAATGTTGTAATTGAAATAATAATGCTTATTTTTGAAAAGTGATATTGAATCTGATTTTTATCATTATTCAACTTGGCATTGAAATTGCACCCAAATAAAAGATAAACCAACCTCTATGAAAAAAGCATATTATATATTGATATTATTTTTGGTAAGTGTACTAAATTACGCTCAAACCAAACATACCGTTACTAAAGGTGAAACTTTATATAGTATTTCAAAAAAATATAATATTACTTCTGAAGATATTCTAAAAGCCAATCCAGAAGTTAAAAACGGCGTTCAAGAAAATAGTATTCTGACCATTCCAAAAGCTGCAATAATAGGTTCATCTTCGCCAAATAAGCATATTATTCAACCTAAAGATACAAAATATTCTGTTTCAAAAAAATATGGAATTTCTATTGAAGAGTTGGAAAAACTAAATCCAGAAATAGCAACTGAGTTTGAAATCGGAACGGAAATTCGACTAAAAAAAGGTGTTGTTTTGTCCTTGCCAAAATCGGTAAAAAATATTGTATCGTCAGAAAACGTTATTTCTTACGAAGTTGAAGCTAAAGAAACGCTGTATAGTATTTCGAAAAAATTTAATGTTTCTATAGAAGAAATAATTGCCAAAAATCCATCAGCAAAAGACGGTTTAATTGAAGGTACGTTATTGGTTCTGCCAAAAAAAAGTAATTTAGTTGTAAAGAAAGATTCTATAATTTTAAAGAAAGAAAAAGTGAATTTATTAGAAAGTGTAAATAAAACCAAAAAAAGAAATTTAGTTTTATTAATGCCATTTAATATTAATAGAATTGAGAAAGATTCTTCTAAAACTAAAATCGAGTATTTAAAAACAGATAAATTTTTAAACATAACATTGGATTTTTATGCGGGTGCGTTAAAAGCTATTGATTCAGCTAAAGTATTGGGATTGCCATTTAATACGAAAGTATATGACACCGAATCTTCAAAATATTCATCTAATGTCGCTACAATTATAAAAAATAATGATTTTTCTAATGTCGATGTGGTAATTGGACCTTTTACCAATTCTTTCGTAGAACTTGCTGGGCAATTAGTGGATAAAAAAACAGCTGTTATTTCTCCTTTAACGAATGATGTTGGAGTAGGTGGATCGAATGTTTTTTATGCTATGCCAAATGAAACCATTCAAAAGGAAAAATTAATGGCGTATTTGCAAACTAAATCGGATGCTATTTTCGCCATTCATTCCTCATCAAAATCAAAATTAAGTACTTATTTTTCAACTAATTATCAAGGAGTTAAATCGTTTTATTTTAATGAAAAAGGAATTTTTGATTATGCGATTTTAAAATCTAATTTACAAAAAGGGAAAAAGAACTTTGTAATTTTAGATTCAGATAAAATTATACAAGTACTTTCTGTAGTCAATAATTTATTAAAACTTAAAAAAGAATTTGATATTCAGTTGGTGGTTATTGAAAGAAATGACGCTTTGGATTTTGAAGAAATTCCATCTAAAAATTTAGCTGCATTGCAAATGTTGTATCCTTCCGCTATTCGTGAGAATGAATCATCAGAGGCATTACTTTTTGCAAAAGCGTATAAAAAAGATAATAAAGTACAACCAAATCAATACGCAACTCGAGGTTTTGATGTTACGTTTGATGCTATTTTAAGAATGTGCCAGGAAGAAGGATTTTTCAAATCTGCTGAAACACAAATTTCGGAACAAATTGAAAGTCAGTTTAATTATATAAACAACACGAATAATGGTGTTTATATGATGTATTATAATTCAGATTTAACCATAAAACAAGCACAATAATGGCAACGTCAAAAGTAACTTATTTAGGCGATTTAAGAACATCATCGATACATTTAGCTTCTGGTTCAGAAATTATTTCAGATGCACCTATAGATAACAACGGAAAAGGGGAAGCGTTTTCACCAACCGATACAGTAGCAAATGCATTAGCAAGTTGTATGTTTACCGTAATGGGCATTAAAGCACAAGATTTAAACGTAGATTTTTCTAATTCTACAGCTGAAGTAACTAAAATTATGGGAACCGAACCGCGACGAATTATTGAAATTCACGTTACTTTTTCTATGAATGTTGAAGTAACGGACAAAGAAAGAATCATCTTAGAGAAAACGGCAATGACTTGTCCGGTATTGAATAGTTTACATCCAGATATTAAAAAGGAAGTGGTTTTTAATTGGAAGTGATTTAAAATTAGAAAATAATCAAACATTTATATTCTTTACTCTATTTTCTATACTCTATATTCCATATTCTCAAATAATGACCAACCAAGACCAACTCATCAAACTCGCTTACACTATAATGCCTTATGGTAAATTTAAAGGGCGATATCTTATTAATTTACCTGAACAGTATATTGTTTGGTACAAAAATAAGGGTTTTCCTGCTGGAACTTTAGGCGAGCAACTTAAATTGGTGTACGAGCTAAAACTAAATGGATTAGAAGAATTAATTCATACTATTAAAAAAAAATATCCAAAACCCTAAATTTAATACATAATTGACAATTTGACTTATTGATAATTGGCTAATTAATATTATCTTTGCGTGTTTTTAAATTCAATATCAGAGCGAACATTTTGTATGTTCCTCAAAACAACACAACAAACAACAATATGAATCAAACAAAATACATTTTCGTTACAGGTGGTGTTACTTCTTCATTAGGAAAAGGAATCATAGCAGCATCTTTAGCAAAATTATTACAAGCCAGAGGTTACAGAGCAACTATTCAAAAATTTGACCCGTATATTAACGTAGATCCAGGAACTTTAAATCCATACGAACACGGAGAATGTTATGTAACAGATGATGGAGCAGAAACAGATTTAGATTTAGGACATTACGAACGTTTTTTAAATGTACCAACGTCACAAGCAAATAATGTAACTACCGGTAGAATTTATTTATCAGTTATTGAAAAAGAACGTCGTGGCGAATTTTTAGGTAAAACGGTTCAAGTTGTGCCTCATATTACCAACGAAATAAAAGAACGTATGCAATTGCTTGGTAATTCGGGCGATTATGATATTGTTATTACAGAAATTGGTGGAACAGTTGGAGATATTGAATCGTTACCTTACATAGAATCTGTTCGTCAATTGGTTTGGGAATTAGGTGACAATAACGGAATTGTAATTCATTTAACGTTAGTACCTTATTTAGCAGCTGCGGGTGAATTAAAAACAAAACCAACGCAACACTCGGTGAAAACCTTGATGGAAAGTGGAATTAAAGCCGATATTTTAGTTTGCAGAACTGAACACGAAATTTCACAAGATTTACGTCAGAAATTAGCCTTGTTTTGCAATGTGAAAAAAGAAGCAGTTATTCAATCTATTGACGCTTCTACAATTTATAAAGTGCCAAACTTAATGCAAGAAGAAGGTTTGGATAAAGTAGCACTTAAAAAATTAAATTTACCAGAAAAAGCGACTCCAGATTTAAAACAATGGAACGAATTTTTATATAAATTAGAACATCCAAAACACGAAGTAAACATAGGTTTGGTTGGAAAATATGTTGAATTACAAGATTCATACAAATCCATTTTAGAAGCTTTTATTCACGCTGGCGCTACACAAGAAACGAAAGTCAATGTGGTGAGTATTCATTCTGAATTTTTAGATAAATCGAATGTAGCTGATAAATTACAAGGATTAGATGGTGTTTTAGTAGCTCCTGGTTTTGGTGGAAGAGGTATTGAAGGTAAAATTGAAGCGATTAAATATGTGCGTGAAAATAATATTCCTTTTTTAGGAATTTGTTTGGGAATGCAAATGGCTTCTATTGAATTTGCAAGAAACATACTTGGAAAAAAAGACGCCAATTCAACAGAAATGAATGAAAACACAAGTTATCCGATTATCAGTTTAATGGAAGAACAAAAAACAGTTACTGAAAAAGGAGGAACTATGCGTTTAGGTGCTTGGAAATGTTCTATTAAAGAAAATACTTTAGCACACAAAATTTACGGAAAAACAAATATATTAGAGCGTCACCGTCATCGTTTTGAATTTAATGGTGATTATTTAACAGAAATGGAAGCAGCTGGATTAGTAGCTTCTGGTTTAAACCCAGACACGGGATTGGTTGAAATCATTGAATTACCAAATCATCCTTTCTTTATTGGGGTGCAATACCATCCAGAATATAAAAGTACAGTTTTAAATCCACATCCATTATTTATGGGATTAGTGGCTGCAGCTGTTAAAAACAAATAAAAGCGTTAACTTGTAACGATTTTATTTAAACGCATACAAATTATAAATTTAATTCAACTCCGTTTGAGTTGCACATTCATATTATGGAAGAAAAAAAGTTTGACATTAAGTCGTTTATTGGTTTCACATTAATCTTCGGGATTTTAATGTGGATGATGTATTCAAACCAACCAACAAAAGAAGAATTAGCTGAAACAGCCAAAAAAGAACAAGCCGATAAGGAAGCAAAAACACCTAAAAGTGTAACGCCAACTACAACTCAATTCGTTCAAAAAACCGATTCTACTGGTAAAATTTCACCAGAAGCTTTATCTAAATTAGGTGCTTTCGCTTATGCAGAATCATTACCTACAGCTAAAGATAGCGCTACTTTATTAGCAAATAATGTATTGCGTTTAAAAATAGCCAATAAAGGTGGATACATTTCTGAAGCGACTATATTAAATGAAGAACAATTTAAAAAAGGTTCAGGAAAAGCGGTTCAAATTATTAAAGATAATAATGCAAACTTCAATTTAACTTTAACAACAAAAGACGGTAAAGTTATCAATACAAAGGATTTATACTTCGAACCAAAATATACGAAAGAAGGAAAAAATCAGGTAGTAACGATGCAATTAAAAACAGGTGAAAATCAGTTTTTAGAATACCGTTATGTAATGAAAGAAAACGATCATATGTTGGATTTTTCTATTCGTACACAAGGTTTGGAAAATGTATTAAATACTTCAAAACCAACCGATTTAGAATGGAATTTAAAAACCTATCGTAACGAAAAAAGTGTTTCTTATGAAAATAGATATACCGAATTAATTTACGAATTTGATAACGGAAAAGACGATTATTTAAATGCGGCTTCAGATAAAGAAGATACTGTAGAAGCAGTTACTTATGTAGCATTTAAACAACACTTTTTTACTTCTGTTTTATTAACAAACACACCATTTAAGAAAGTAGAGTTAAAATCTGATAATTTAGTAGATGATGAAAAAGTAGATACTGTTTTTACTAAAAACTTTACAGCTAAAATGCCTTTAGAGTTTAAAAATGGCGCTTTAAATTATGATATGAATATGTATTATGGTCCTACCGACTATAAAACATTAAGCGCTTACGATAAAAACTTAGATGAATTGGTTTCATTAGGTTGGGGAATTTTTGGATGGATTAATCAATTTGTATTTATTCCATTATTTGGTTTGTTATCAGGATTTATGCCTTATGGTTTTGCTATTATCATCTTCACGATTTTAATTAAAATTGCGATGTCGCCTATAACATACAAATCATTCTTGTCGCAAGCCAAAATGAAAGTATTGAAACCAGAAATTGCAGAATTGGGTGAAAAATTCAAAAATAACCCAATGAAAAAACAACAAGAAACAATGGCATTGTATTCTAAAGCAGGCGTAAATCCAATGGCGGGTTGTATTCCAGCATTAATTCAATTACCGTTTATGTATGCCTCGTTTCAGTTTTTCCCTTCTGCTTTTGATTTAAGACAAAAAAGTTTCCTTTGGGCAGACGATTTATCTTCATATGATTCCATTTATAAATTGCCATTTAATATACCTTTTTATGGTGATCACGTAAGTTTGTTTCCAATATTAGCAGCTATTGCAATTTTCTTCTATATGAAAATGACAACAGGCGACCAAGCAATGCAAGCGCCTCAACAAGAAGGTATGCCAGATATGGGAAAAATTATGAAAATTATGATTTATCTTTCTCCGATTATGATGTTGGTTTTCTTCAATAATTATGGTTCTGGTTTGAGTTTATATAACTTTATATCAAACTTAATTACAATCGGAATTATGTTAGTTATAAAAAAATATGTTGTTAACGAAGAAAAAATTCACGCACAAATTCAAGTAAATAAAACGAAACCAAAAACGGAATCGAAATTTCAAAAGAAAATGCGAGAGATAATGGAACAACAAGAAGCTCAAAAGGCATTAAACCAAAAGAAAAAATAAATTCTTTAAAAACCTGTTCTTGTTGAGAACAGGTTTTTTTATACTATTTTTGTAAAACAATCGTTGTATTAATTTAGAGATAAAAAAACATATTAAAAAATTTTATAATATATGAAAAAACTAATTTTTATTGCTTTTTTAGTAGTTGCAAATTTGGTTTCAGCACAAGATAAATTAAATCAATTTGACGAACAAGGCTTGCGTCATGGTTTTTGGAAAGGTGTTCACGAAGAAAGTAAACGTCCAAGATATGAAGGCACTTTTGAACACGGAAAAGAAGTTGGCACATTTAAATATTTTGACGATACCAAAGCTGGAACTGTAATTGCTACAAGAGATTTTTCAAAAAATGATGGTTCTTGTTATACCATTTTTTTCGACCAAAAAGCAAATAAAGTTAGTGAAGGTGTAGTAAAAAATAAACTTTTTGAAGGGCAATGGAAATATTACCATCAAGAATCTAAAGATATTATGACGCTTGAAAATTATAAAAACGGGAAGCTAAATGGAGTTAGAAAAGTGTTTTATAAAGCTAATAAACTTGCGGAAGAAATAAATTATATTGAAGGTAAGAAAAATGGCATTGGAAAAACATTTGCTGAAAACGGAAAGCAAATAGACCAACATCAATACGTTAATGATTTGTTTGAAGGTATCGCCATTTATTTTGATGGGAATGGAAAAAAAATGTATGAAGGTACCTATAAAAATAATGTGAAGGTTGGAATTTGGAAATTTTACGAAAACGACAAAGTTGTAAAACAAGTTAAAGCAGATAAATTTTCAAAGGAATTAAAAAAAATGGAACAAAAATTAGCTAAGAAATTTGCTAAAAGTACTCCTGTAGAAAAACCAGTTGAAGAATAATAACAAAATATAAATGAAACGAGTAGTTGTAGGACTTTCAGGTGGAGTAGATTCAAGCGTTGCAGCCTATCTTTTAAAAGAGCAAGGTTACGACGTTATTGGACTTTTTATGAAAAATTGGCACGATGATTCCGTAACTATTTCAAATGAATGCCCGTGGTTAGAAGATAGTAATGACGCTTTATTAGTGGCTGAAAAATTAGGAATTCCGTTTCAAACCGTTGATTTATCAGAACAATATCAAGAGAAAATTGTTGATTATATGTTTTCAGAATACGAAAACGGTCGAACGCCAAATCCAGATGTGTTGTGCAACAGAGAAATTAAGTTCGATGTTTTTATGAAAATCGCCGTTTCGTTAGGAGCAGATTTTGTAGCAACTGGACATTACTGCAGAAAAAACACAATTGAAGTTAATGGAAAAGAAGTACATCAATTATTAGCTGGTAAAGATGACAACAAAGATCAATCGTATTTTTTATGCCAATTATCACAAGAACAATTAGCAAAAGCATTATTTCCAATTGGTGAGTTAACCAAACCAGAAGTTAGAGAAATCGCCACTAAAATGGAATTGGTTACGGCTGAGAAAAAGGATTCTCAAGGTTTATGTTTTATTGGAAAAGTGCGTTTACCAGAATTTTTACAACAAAAGTTACAACCAAAAGAAGGTCTAATTATTGAAATTCCTTCTACTAATGAAATTTATAATTCTATACTTCCAAATTTTGAAAACACTGAAGAGTCATTAGCTTTTTATGCTAAAAATAAAGACTATTCTAATGCAAATGGAATCGTAAAAGGAAAGCATCAAGGTGCTCATTATTTTACAAACGGACAACGTCGTGGTTTAAATGTTGGTGGTACAAAAGAAGGCTTATTTGTAATTCAAACGGATGTAATAAATAATATTATTTATGTTGGAGAAGGCGCCAATCATCCTGGTTTATTCAAAAACACCTTATTCATAAAAGGAAACGAAGTACATTGGATTCGTCAAGATTTAAAATTGAATGTAGGAGAAACTAAAAATGTAATGGCACGAATTAGATACCGTCAACCGTTGCAAAAAGCAACTTTACATCAATTTGAAAGTGGTATGTATGTACAATTTGAAAATCCGCAATCTGCTATTACTGAAGGACAATTTGTAGCTTGGTATATAGATGATGAATTGCAAGGTAGTGGTGTGATTTCTTAAGTAGAATTTTATTATATTTGGTAAAACTTTGTAATTATGAAAAAACTATACTTTTTACTAATTTTAGGGATAGCTAATTTCGGATATGCTCAAATTGAAGATGCTTGGGTGTATTTTAATAACAAGCCAAGTGCAGCAACTTATTTAGCTAATCCACTAACGATGTTGACACAACGTGCGTTGGATAGAAGAATTGCTCAAAATATTTCTTTAGATGTTACGGATGTTCCTGTGGAGCAAAGTTATATTACTCAAATTGCGGCATCAACTGGTATAACAGTTATGGCAAAATCAAGATGGATGAATGCGTTGCATATTCGAGGCACACAAATAAACATCCAAGCTTTAACAAGTTTAAGTTTCGTAAATCATGTTACTTTTGCCAACCATTCCTTAAATCCTGGTGGAAGAGTTTCTCAAAGCAATAAAATTTCAGCAGTAAACAAACAATTAGATGCTCAAGTAATTTATAATTATGGAGATTCCCAGAATCAAATAGAAATGCTTAACGGACATTTATTGCACCAACAAAATTTTACTGGACAAGGAAAAGTTATTGCTGTTTTAGATTCGGGATTCTTAGGAGTTAATACAGCACTTCCATTTCAAAATTTAATTACAAACAATCAAATATTAGGCGGATATAATTTTCCTGATCAAAACACTAATTATTTTTTCAGACACAATCACGGTTCAAATGTTTTATCTACTATGGGCGGATTTGCAGAAGGGCAATTAGTTGGTACAGCTCCAAATGCAAAATATTATTTATTTATCACAGAAGATATTAATTCAGAAAATCCTGTAGAAGAATCCTATTGGGTGGAGGGTGCTGAATTAGCAGATTATTATGGTGCGGATGTAATTAATTCGTCTTTAGGATATTTTGGATACGACAATCCTAATTATTCTCATCAATATGATGATATGATTGGAAATAAAACATTCGCTTCCAAAGGAGCGAACATGGCTTTTAATAAAGGAATTGTAGTAGTAATTAGTGCTGGTAATTCAGGAACCACAACTGATCCTCATATTGGTACACCAGCAGATGCCATTGGTGCATTAACAATTGGTGCTGTTAATAGTTTAGAACAATACGCAACCTTTAGTTCTATAGGTCCTTCTTATGATGGACGAGTTAAACCAGATGTTTGCGCTAAAGGTTTAGGAACAACCGTTTGTTCTCCAACGGGTACCATATATAATTCAAGTGGCACTTCATTTTCTAGTCCTGTTATTGCTGGAATGGTAGCTACATTTTGGTCAGCTGTACCTAATTTAACAGCGCAGCAAGTGGTTCAATTCATTAAACAATCATCAGATAATTATAGCAATCCAACCATACAAAAAGGGTACGGAATCCCAGATTTTCAATTGGCATTAACGGCTGCTCTAAATATGGAAATAATTGTGGATGAAGATCCAAAATATTTTACAGTCTATCCAAACCCAACAGAAAACCTTATGTTTTTGCGTCTTGAAGATGCTTCAGAAAAGGGTATGATTGAAATCATTAATACTTTGGGACAAAAAGTAGCTGAAAAAGAATTTGAAGGTTCTTATAACGCTTTTATAGATTTAGAAGATTTACCAAAAGGTATTTATTATTACAGATATTTATCTACTAAAGAACATGTTGGTAAAATTATTAAAAAATAGGAGTACAGATAAATGAATAGAATCACACAATTATTTGGAATAAAATATCCAATTATTCAAGGAGGAATGATTTGGAATAGTGGTTACAAACTTGCAAGTGCAGTAAGTAATGCTGGAGGATTAGGACTTATTGGTGCAGGATCTATGTATCCAGAAGTGCTAAGAGAACACATTCAAAAATGTAAAAAAGCAACATCAAATCCATTTGGAGTAAATGTTCCAATGCTTTATCCAAATATTGAGGAAATCATGCAAATTATTGTAGAAGAAGGTGTGAAAATTGTCTTCACTTCTGCAGGAAATCCTAAAACGTGGACCAATTTTCTTAAAGAAAATGGAATTATTGTAGTTCACGTGGTAAGCAGTTCTAAATTTGCTTTAAAAGCACAAGAGGCAGGTGTAGATGCTGTTGTAGCCGAAGGTTTTGAAGCTGGCGGACACAACGGTAGAGAAGAAACGACAACACTTACTTTAATTCCAATGGTAAGAGAAAATATTTCTATTCCATTAATCGCAGCTGGTGGAATTGCCACCGGTAAAGGTATGTTAGCCGCTATGGTTTTAGGAGCTGATGGAGTTCAGATGGGAAGTCGATTCGCAGCTTCGATAGAATCAAGTGCGCATATTGACTTTAAAAAAACAATCTTAGAAACACAAGAAGGTGAAACACTGGTTACTTTAAAAGAATTAGCGCCGGTTAGATTAATTAAAAACAAATTTTTTAATGATATTCAAGCCGCTTATGACAATTGTGCTTCCGTAGAAGATTTAAAAACGTTATTAGGTAGAGCAAGAGCTAAAAAAGGTATGTTTGAAGGTGATTTAGTAGAAGGTGAATTAGAAATTGGTCAAATTGCAGGATTAATCCACGATATTCTTCCAGTTGAAACGATAATAAATAATGTGATTACCGAATTTAATTCAGCAAAAGGTAGTGTAAATGAAATTCAATTTTAATTTATATAAAATGAAAAAAATAGTTATTGTATTGTTTTTAGGTTTATGTTCACAATTGGGATTTTCTCAAACGTATCAATTTAAAACAGTTAATTATTCTGTTTCTCAAAAAAACGCAAAAGGCGAATGGTCTAAATGGTCTAAAACGTTACCAACCGAACTATTAATTAATTTAGATAGAGACAAACATCGCTTTGTAGTGTATTCTGAGATTATTCAATTGTATAGTATTTTAAAATATGAAGACAAAGTTGAAAACGAATCAGGAACTTCAAATAAATATTTTTGTGTTGATAATTTAGGTATAGATACGGCCATTACTATTATATCTCCAAAAAATGCAGGAAGTAGCAAACAAATTTACATAGCAAATGATGATATGATAATTGAATATGATTTAATTTATTTAGGCGAAAAATAATATCTCTTGCGAACTAATAGTATAAAACACATAACAAATCCAACTCTTTTTAAAGAGCAAATTTCACTTTGGAGTCAGCAATTTAGAGAAGTAACTATTTTAGATAGTAATTCTCAAAGTAATGAAAATCAATTATATAAAACATATGATTTCGTAGTTGCAGTAGATGCTTTTACTTCTATTCAAACCGATTTTGAGAAAGCATTTGAAGATGTATATCAATATCAATCCAAATCAAACGATTGGCTTTTTGGATATTTAGCTTACGATTTAAAAAACGATGTAGAGCATTTACAATCTCAAAATTTTGACGGATTAGGTTTCCCTGATTTGTACTTTTTTCAACCAAAAAAAATCTTTTTATTAAAAAACACTACTTTGGAAATTCAATATCTAAATATGTGCGATGATGAAATTGATTCCGATTTTGAAGACATTTTAAATCAAGAAAAAGGCGAAAGTGAAGAATCAAAAGTTACTATTCAACAAAGAATTTCTAAAGAAAATTACCTTAAAAAAGTTAATAAAATGCTTGCTCATATTCATCGAGGTGATATTTATGAAGCTAATTTTTGTATGGAATTTTATGCCGAAGAGGCAGTAATTGCACCATATGAAGTTTATAAAAAATTAAATGAAATTTCAAACGCTCCATTTTCAGTTTATTTCAAGAAAAATCAACATTATTTGCTTTCAGCTTCACCAGAACGGTATTTAAAAAAAGAAAACGAAAAAGTGATTTCTCAGCCAATAAAAGGTACTGCGAAACGCAATTCAAATTCAGAATTAGATGAGCAGAATAAACTAGCGCTTCAAAACAATGCCAAAGAGCGTTCAGAAAATATAATGATTGTTGACTTGGTTAGAAATGACTTGTCACAAACCGCAACAAAGAGCTCAGTTGAAGTTGAAGAACTTTGTAATGTGTATTCTTTCAAACAAGTACATCAAATGATTTCAACTATAACTTCAAATGTTGCACATACCACTTCACCCATTGAAATTTTACGAACCACTTTCCCAATGGGAAGTATGACTGGCGCACCGAAAATTTCTGCAATGAAAATTATTGAAGATTTGGAAGAAACAAAACGAGGATTGTATAGCGGAGCCGTAGGCTATTTTACACCTTCAGGAAATTTTGATTTTAATGTGGTTATTCGAAGTATTTTGTATAATTCGGATAATAAATATTTAAGTTTTTCTGTTGGAAGTGCCATAACTTCTGAAGCTATTCCAGAAAATGAATATGAAGAATGTTTGTTGAAAGCAAAAGCTATGTTTGAGGTTTTGAGGGAAAAGTAACATTTTTTCAAAGCATCAAAGTAACAAAGTATCAAGAATAGTGATTCTTTGTTTTTCTATGTATAGCGAGGCTACTTAGTCTAACAATCATTTTTCTATATTCCTATGTGTTTGAAAAAAGTAAAATAAAAAAAGGTAAATGTTAAAAAAATAGCCACTGATGTTATTGATTACCTCAGATAAAATCCGTGAAATCTGTGAAATCTGTGGCAATAATATCGCACAATTAATTTTTTATCAAACAGAGTAATGCTTTGGATCTAAAATTAATTAACGTTATAAAATGAAAAATTGTTAAATTTGCTAATAAATAAACTAAAAGTCTAAGTAGAATGATAGTAACTTATCCCTTATCACTTATCCCTTTTTAACTTAAATAATGCTTCAAAAACTAAAAAGTCATATTCAACAAAATTTTTCTTTCTTACAAGAAAAAAAACTTCTTGTGGCTACTAGTGGTGGCTTGGATAGTATGGTTTTAGTACATTTATTTCAAAAATTAAATTTCAATTTTGCTTTGGCGCACTGCAATTTTCAATTAAGAAATTTGGAAAGTGATGAAGACCAAAAATTTGTTACTAATTACGCCAAGCACCATAATATTCCTTGTTTTACTACAAAATTTGATACTAAAAAATATTCTGAAACACATAAATTATCAACACAAGTTGCTGCCAGAAATCTAAGGTATGATTGGTTTAATGAAATTTTAGTCCAAGAAAAATTCGATTATATTATTACTGCGCATCACGCTGATGACGATGTGGAAACATTTTTGATTCATATTTCTCGCGGCACAGGTTTAGAAGGTTTAACAGGAATTCCATCGCAAAACGGAAATATTATCCGACCAATGTTGCCTTTTTCTCGTAAAGAAATTGAAAATTACGCATCTGAAAACCAATTAGTATGGCGAGAAGACAGCAGTAATGCTTCGGATAAATATGTAAGAAACATAATTCGACATCATATTGTCCCCGTTTTTAAAGAAATAAACGATTCTTTTTTATCTTCGTTTCAAAATTCGTTAGAACATCTTAATCAGCAACAATCTTTAGTTGATGATGCTGTGAAACTGGTGTATGAAAAAGTAGTTTCAGAGGAAAACCAACAAATTAAAATTAATATTGCTGCCTTGCTTCACTATACAAATTATAAAGCGTATTTATACCAATGGCTTCATAAATATGGGTTTACGGCTTGGAATGATGTTTATGATTTAGTACAATCGCAAACAGGAAAACGCATCGAATCTGAAAATTATATTTTATTAAAAGATAGAGATTATTTACTTCTTTCTCAAAAAAGAATGATAGATTTTGAAACTATTGTTATTAATTCTGTAACTGAAAGTACTAATTTTCCGTTAAATTTCAGTTTTTGTAACATAAGTAACATTTCAAATCAAAACAAGAACATTATATTTGTGGAAGAATCGAAGTTACAATTTCCGTTAATCATAAGAAAATGGAATGAAGGCGATTTCTTTTATCCAGCAGGAATGCAAGGCAAAAAGAAAGTAAGCAAGTATTTTAAAGATGAAAAATTTTCACAATTTCAAAAAGAAGCTACTTGGATATTAGAAAGTAATAATCAAATTGTTTGGATAATTGGACATAGAGCTGACGAACGATTTAAACCAGAAAACACCAATCAAAATATAATACAAATTACATATAACAATGAAAAAAATAGTTAGTTTATTCGCCCTGTTTCTTACCTTTATGGGTACAGCACAAATTGTAGAACCAGTAAAATGGACTTCAAGTGTTGTGAAAGTTTCTGATACTGAAGTAGATTTAATTATCTCAGCAAGTATTGAAAATAATTGGCATTTGTATTCGCAATTTACTCCTGAAGGTGGTGCCTTACCATTGGTTTTTACGTTTAAAAATCAAAAAGGAAACTACCAATTAATAGGAAAAACTAAAGAAGGTAAATATAAAAAATCGTTTAACGAAATATTTGAAATAGAAGAATATTACTTTCAAACTTCGGCAAAATTTATACAACGAATTAAAATACTAAATCCCAAATTAAAAACAATTTCTCTTTTGGCAGATGGTCAAGCGTGTATTGATGGAAAATGTGTGCAAACTGAAGGAAATTTAGTTTTTAATTTACCAGAAATAAAGGCAACTGAAGCTAATTCAGGTCTTGCTTTGGATTCAGTTTCAAAACCAACAGATACGGTTGCAACAACTGAAACGGATACCGCAAAGCAATCTGTTGCACCAGTAAAAAATTCAAATAACGCTACTCCAAATAAAGAAGAAAAAAGTTTATGGACTATTTTCTTTTTAGCCTTTTTAGGCGGTTTCGCAGCGCTTTTGATGCCTTGTATTTTCCCAATGATTCCGATGACAGTTAGCTTTTTTACGAAACAAAGTAAAACAAAAGCTGAAGGTATTAGAAATGCCATCATTTATGGCTTAGCCATTATTGCAATTTATGTCTTGTTAGGTTCATTAATTACAGGAATTTTTGGCGCAGAAGCACTTAATGAATTATCAACAAGTGTTACATTTAATTTAATTTTCTTTGCCTTATTAGTAATTTTTGCACTTTCATTTTTAGGCGCATTCGAAATAGTTTTACCAAGTTCTTGGGCTACAAAAATTGATTCAA
>NZ_JAGNYF010000032.1 GCF_017985075.1 Flavobacterium sp. | reverse complement strand
CGGTAGCTTGAAGTGCTGTATTTGAAGCATTTATTGTTGTAATATTCGTATCAACATACGTTTTTACAGCGTTTTGAGTTGGAAATAAAACATCACTTGTACCTAAAGTAGTTGTTGCTGATTTATTAGCCGTGTTTTCTTTTAATGCTAAAGCGGTATTTGAAGCTATTTCATTAGCGTCAACATCAGCTTGAACTGCTGCAATTGCTGTAGTAGCAGATGAAGCATTAGCCGTAACGGTAGCTTGAAGTGCTGTATTTGAAGCATTTATAGTTGAAATATTCGTATCAACATAAGATTTTACAGCGTTTTGAGTTGGAAATAAAACATCACTTGTACCTAAAGTAGTTGTTGCTGATTTATTAGCCGTATTTTCTTTTAATGCTAAAGCGGTATTAGAAGCTATTTCATTAGCGTCAACATCAGCTTGAACTGCTGCAATTGCTGTAGTAGCTGCTGTAGCATTTGCCGTAACGGTAGCTTGAAGTGCTGTATTTGAAGCATTTATTGTTGTAATATTCGTATCAACATAAGATTTTACAGCGTTTTGAGTTGGAAATAAAACATCACTTGTACCTAATGTTGTTGTAATTGATTTATTAGCCGTATTTTCTTTTGTATCTAAAGCTGCTTGAGTAGCAATTGAAATAGGTTTATTACTATCAGAAGTATTATCTACATTATCAATTTGTAAATTAATTTTAGCATCAACTAAATTTGTTGCTCCAGTACCTCCATTTTGGATTTGAACCACTCCAGACACATTATTTGCAGTAACAGCTGCATATGCAAAAGGAACTGCAGAAAGCGGATTATCACTTAAAACAACAAATTGCTGACAAGTTCCATTTACATCTAATTGCACTTTTAACACTTTCGTGTTTGCGTTCCATACAATTGCATTAAATGAACTTGCGTATCCTCCAGTTTGGTTCCCAGATCCAATAATCAAATTGACCATACCAAACTCATCAGTAGTTGTCTGAATTACTTCTTGATATTCTAACTGCGAAAGATTATCTGTTAAAGAAAATTGCAAACAAACCGATTTATTAGCCATCGGACTTTTTTGGATATCAACTCCAGGAATATTTTGTCCATTAGGATAATATATTACTGCTTGATAAGTAATTCCACTCGTTTGTGCATAGAAAAACGAGGTGCAAAATAAGGCAATTAAATAAACTATTTTTCTCATAAATGTTTGTCTTTATTTAATTCAAAATAACCTCCAAAAAGGATTTGAAACGTATTAAATGAAACTTTATCTGGTGTAGGATTTAATGAAATACTTTTAGCTACATTACAACCTAAACTTAAATAACCTGATTTAGAAATGTAATATTTGGCATCTAAACCTAAAACGGGTTGTAATATTAAACCTGAAAAATCTTTGTTATCTGTTAAATTAAAAGTCGAATTATTTAACTGTTGTTTTCCATAAATAATGGTTGACATATTTAAACCCGCTTTAGCACTAATAAAAAAATAAAAAGAATCAAAAAACTGATAATTAACCGCATTTTGTAAACCAATATATGAGGTTTTGTAATCCAAATTATTTGTTTTGGATTCACTAGTTCCGTTATAATCGTTAAGAGTTATACTTGCCAAATAAGAAAAATCTTTAAATTTTAACGGCAATGCATAACCTAACTCATAACTACTACCCGTTCCATTAATTTTAATTTTATCGGCAAATGGCGTATTATTTTTATAAGAAAATGAAGAATAATTTTTTCCCATTTTAAAGAAAACACCTTGGGAATAAAGACTTCCCGAGAGTAATAAAAGAATTAAAAAAACATATTTTTTCATGACATTAATAAATTGAAGACAACTAAATTTTCTTAAAAAAATTAGTCATCAAAATTAAGGCCGCAAGATAATTAAAAAATGTCGAACTAATTCTACAAAACGTTAAAAAAATTGTGATTGATATCTTCACGAAACCTACATTTCATTGTTGTTTTTGCAAAAAAAATATAAATGAATAAATTTTAACAAAAAAAATCCCAAAATACATTTAAACAATGTTTTGGGATTAAAGTAGTGACCTCGTCTGGATTCAAACCAGAAACCTCTTGAGCCGTAATCAAGTGCGCTATTCAGTTGCGCCACGAGGCCTTTTTTGTGGGTGCAAATATAAAACTATATTCGATATTTTAAAATATTATTTTTGTTTTTTTTCTAAAGCGTGAATCGTAATATAATAACGCCAAGCAATAATTGCCTTTTGTAATTTTGTAGCTTTCGCTAAATCAAGACGTTGCTTGGAAAAACTTGGTAAAATCGTTTTATTAATTTTGGCTAAAATTTTAAACATTATTTTTTATTTTGTGCGAAATTACTAAAAAAAAATGCGAAATCATTCAACATTCAAAATCATAATTTTAATTTAACACCCCTATTCTTTCAAAATCGTAAAAAATATGCTGCTTTCTTTCAAAATAAATCCTAATTTTGTGCAGCTATGCAAAAAATCATAAACATATTAAACAAACGAGCTCGATTTGACTATGAAATAATAGACAAATACGACGCTGGCATTGTACTAACTGGAACAGAAATTAAATCGATACGATTAGGAAAAGCCTCTATTGCGGAAAGTTTTTGCGAATTTAACGAGCAAACCGAATTGTTTTTAATAAACGCCACAATTGAAGAATATGCTTTTGGAACGCATTACAACCACAAAGCCAAAAGCGAGCGCAAACTATTATTAAACAAAAAAGAACTTAAAAAACTTTATAAAGATTCGGATAATAAAGGATTAACTATTGTGCCTTTGAAATTATATACGAATGAAAAAGGATTTGCAAAAGTTGAAATTGCGTTGTGCCGTGGTAAGAAAAATTACGACAAACGTGAAACGATGAAAGAAAATGATACCAAACGAGATATTGCTCGAATTAAGAAAGAATTCAGATAATTTACGAATTACGATTTTGGATTTACGAATTTAAAAAACCAGAATTTTCATATGAAAATTCTGGTTTTTTTTTACTTTGCAACTTTGAAACTATGAGACTTTGTCACTTTTCCCTTTCTACTTTTTACTTTTCACTTTATCCTTTTGCAAGTCTGTTTTTAGCTTTTCTAAATCGGTTTTGGTTTTTTCCAATTCTTGTTTTAGTTTTTCTAAATCAGATTTAGTAGAATCGTCTTTTAATTGAAAGTTTTTTTGAATTTGAATTTTGTTTTCTTTTTTTAACTTTTCTAAATCATCGTTATTTTCGCCATTTGAAGAAAAATTTCTTTCTGAAAAAATCATTGTACTTCCTTTTCCATCTGAATACTTTTTCGTTACCGTACCGTTTTCGTCTATTTTTTCTTCTTCTAATTGCATATCTGGATTGTCGCCCATAATTTCACCATCTTTAAAAGTAAATGATTTAAAATTCCCACCTAAAGAATCGGTTTGAAATCCGCCTTGTAATTCTTTAAATTTATCTAAATCAATGGTGTTTCCATCTATTAAACCTCTAAAAACGTTATTGTCTAAATTCATAAACATATCGTTATTAAACATCCCGTTAAAACCTTTCATATCGAAACCATTTGCAAACATATCATTTTGTGAAACGCCAGATTCAATATTAATTAGGCCTTTTCCTGTACCATCAAATTGCTTTTTAATTGATATTGGTTTAATCGGCGTTTCCCCGCTTACATTATAATTTCCAGAATTTCCATCTTGGTCTTTATAAGCGATTTTAATCGCCGTAATTTGTTTTTTATCGTTACGCTTTACACCTGAAAACGAAACTTCAAAATCAAATTTCTTAGCATCTGTTTCATCTTGTTTCAATTGCGCATCGGTCATAGCGTTGTCAATTCGCAATTCGAAACTATTGTTTTTGGATTGTGACATTTGATTGAAACGATTGTTTTGAGCAAAAGTTGTGATTGGCAAAATAGTGATAGCAGTAGCCAATACGATTCTTTGAAATACCATTTTAACATTCATAATTTTAGATTTTGATTTTTAAAAAGTCAAAAATAGGATTTTTATAAAAATGAAATTTTAAAATTTTGTTAATTAACGAGAATTAACATTTTTTTCTTTTTCCACCAAACGAAACACATAAATACCAACTAAAGTACCAATAATACCTAGTGATCCCATAAACAACCAATTGGCTTGATATCCATAAGTATCAATTAAAACCATTCCTATTTTTGCACTTAAAATATGCGCCAAACTATAACTCATAGCAAAAATAGCCATATAACGACCTTGATGATGTTTGGGTGCGCGACTTAAAGCAAACGCATTTGAAAAAGGAAAATTAAACATTTCTGCAAACGTCATAAACAACATCATAATTAATAAAATGCCTGCCCAACTGTTTACTAACATTAAAAACAAACTAATACTCATTAAAAAACAACCTAAAATAATCACCTTTAATTTGTCTTTTTTATGCTTTTCTATATAATTTACTATTGGCATTTCGAGGAAAAAGACCAAAACGCCATTAAATGTTAATAGCAAACCTGTTTGTAGTTCGGTTAACCCGAATTGTTCTCTGTGATAAATTGGAATAGTTGTAAATAATTGAAAAAACATAATTCCTACAATTAAAGAAGTCGTTAAAAACAACCAATAAATTTTATCTTTAAAAACGGATTCTACTAATACTTCGCCAGGTTGATTTTTGTCTAAATAGGTCGATTTTTTCTTTTCTTTTACTTTAATCCAGAAAATTAAAATAGCAATTATACAGGTTAATCCGTCTACCCAAAACAATCCTTTGTAGCCAATACTCATAATGATTAATCCGCCTAACGCAGGTCCGGCAGCAAATCCAAGATTAATGGCTAATCGCACTAAAGTTAAAGCTCTTGTTCTGTTTTCTGGTTTTGCATAGGCTCCTAACGAAACAAACATAGCCGGTCGGAACATATCTGAAACCGACATAATTAAAAACACACTCAAACATAATCCGTAAAAAGAAGTAACATATTGCAGTCCAAAAAACATTAACCCACTTACTAATAAGCTGAATATCATTATTTTATAAAAACCTATAATGTCTGATAATTTTCCGCCCAACCAAGAACCCAACATAGAACCGAAGCCAAAAAAGACCATAATGGTACCAACTTGCGTTAAAGAAAAATGTAAATCTTCGTGTAAATATTTAGATAAAAATGGCAAAACCATTGTTCCTGCCCTATTAATAAATGTTACGAGGGTAAGAATCCATACTTCTCGTGAAAAACCTTGAAAGTTAGAAATGTAATTGCGAAACGCTTTTTGAATCATAATAAAGTATCTGCGACAAAATTAATCAAAAATAGTTACCAAAATGTAGTATTTTTGCAAAAAGAAATTTAATGAAATTTGTAAATTTACATACTCATTTTTATACCAATTCGGATTCGATATTGGAAATAGTAAATCAATATCCAAATGAATTTATAGATGCTATTCCGCACTATTCTATCGGGATTCACCCTTGGTATATTTCTGATGAACGCGTAAGTGAAGATTTAAATTTTATAAAAAACAAACTTCAATTAAACGAATGTATTGCATTAGGAGAATGCGGTTTAGATAAAAGAATCGAAAAGAAAATGGAAGTACAAATTGACGTTTTTGAATCGCAATTATCTCTTTTACACGAAATTTCTAAACCTGTAATTTTACATTGTGTTGCGGCATTTGATGAAGTGATATCTTGTAAAAAAAACAGTAGTATTCAATCGCCATTTATTATTCACGGATTTTCAAAAAATATTCCTTTGGCAAAACAACTTTTAAATCAAGATTTTTATTTGTCATTTGGAAAATATTTACTTCGCAATCCAGAAATGGAATTGGTTTTTAAATATGTACCAAACGATAAAATTTTCTTAGAAACAGATACAATATCGGAAAGTTTAGAAGAAGTTTTTACTTTTGCAGCAAAATGTAAAAATATTTCAGTGGAAGAAATGAAAGAAATAGTTTGGAACAATTATCAAGCTGTTTTTACTAAAAAGCAATAAATTATGGCAAAATGGCAAGAAAGAGCCGCTTTATTATTTAAAGAAGAAGGCTTAAATAAATTAAAAAATTCAAACGTATTAGTGGTTGGTTTAGGTGGCGTGGGTTCATTTGCTGCTGAATTTTTAGTTCGTGCTGGTGTGGGAAAATTGACAATTGTGGATGGCGATACTGTTGATATCACTAACATTAATAGACAATTACCTGCTTTGCACAGCACCATTGGCCAACCTAAAGTTAAGGTTGTTGCGAATAGATTAATGGATATCAATCCTGAATTACAGTTAACTTGTGTGGAAGAATTTTTATCTCCAGAACGTGCTTTAGAGATTGTAACAAACGAATTCGATTATGTGTTAGATTGCATTGATAGCATTACCCCAAAATTAAATTTAATTATTGCTGCCAAACGTAAACGAGTAAAAATTATATCTTCAATGGGCGCTGGAGGAAAAATGGATGTTTCTAAAGTGAAAGTTGCCGATATCACTAAAACTGAAAACTGCTTTTTAGCGAAAACCATTCGAAAACGCTTGAAAGAAGTAAAAATAGATAAATTAAAAGTGGTTTTTTCATCTGAAATTCAGGATGAAAGTAGCTTAAAAATGACAGATGGATCAAATTATAAACGATCATTTTATGGCACAAATAGTTGGATGCCAGGACTTTTTGGGTTATATGCTGCTGAAACCGTTGTGAAACATTTGATTGAGTAATAAAACAAAAAACCTGACAGGTTTTGAAAACCTGTCAGGTTTGTTAGAATCTGAAACGAGTTCAGATTGACAAACATTGGTTATTATTTTGCCAAATACGCTTGAACGTTATTAAAAATGCGTTCCTCAATATTTGAAATATCTTCTTTCACGAATTTTTCTCCTAAAATATTTTCAAATAATTCAATGTATCTATCTGAAACGGTTGCAATATATTCTGTAGTCATTTCAGGAATTTGTTGTCCTTCTTTACCTTGAAAACCATTTTCAATTAACCAACGACGTACAAATTCTTTTGACAATTGTTTTTGTTCTTCGTTATTGTTTTGTCTTTCTTGATATCCATCAGCATAAAAATAACGAGAAGAATCTGGCGTATGAATTTCGTCAATTAACACAATTTTTCCTTCTTTTGTTTTTCCAAATTCGTATTTTGTATCCACTAAAATTAAACCTCTTGAAGCGGCTATTTCTGTACCTCTTTGGTATAAAGCTCTTGTGTATTTTTCTAACACTAAGTAATCTTCTTCAGTCACAATTCCATTAGCTAAAATAGCTTCACGTGAAATGTCTTCATCGTGTGAACCATTATCAGCTTTGGTTGTTGGCGTTATTATTGGTGTAGGAAATTTGTCATTTTCTTTTAAACCTTCTGGCATTGTAACACCACAAATCGTTCTTTTTCCTAAAGCATATTCACGAGCAGCGTGTCCAGATAAATAGCCACGAATTACCATTTCAACTTTAAAAGGTTCGCATAAATGACCTACAGCTACATTTGGATCAGGAGTGGCAATTAACCAATTTGGTACAATATCTTCTGTTAATTGCATAAATTTTGTAGCAATTTGATTTAATATTTGCCCTTTATAAGGAATGCCTTTAGGCAAAACTACATCAAAAGCAGAAAGTCTGTCTGTAGCAATCATAACTAATAAATTGTCATTGATGTTGTACACTTCTCTAACTTTTCCTCTGTAAACGGATTTTTGACCTGTGAAATTAAAATTTGTAGTTGTAATAGTGCTCATATAGTGTGTTGTTGTTTTGTTTTGCAAAAGTAGTTTTAAAATCATTTTTTAACAAAAAAAGAGGCGTTTATTTTAACACCTCTTTTAAAATTAATCTGTATTTTCAATACTTTTATAAGCATTAATTACTGCTTTTACCAATCGGTGTCGAACAATATCCTTATCATCAAGATATAAAATTCCGATGCCGTCTACATCTTTTAGAACCAAAATAGCTTCTTTTAATCCAGAAATGGTTCTTCTTGGTAAATCGACTTGCCCTGGATCACCAGTTATGATAAATTTAGCATTTTTTCCCATCCTTGTTAAAAACATTTTCATTTGAGAATGCGTTGTGTTTTGTGCTTCATCTAAAATCACAAAGGCATTATCTAAGGTTCTTCCACGCATAAATGCCAATGGTGCAATTTGAATAATTCCTTTTAATATATAATCTTCAAGGGTTTGTGGCGGTAACATATCGCGTAACGCATCATATAAGGGTTGCATATACGGATCTAATTTTTCTTTCATATCACCAGGAAGAAACCCTAAATTTTCCCCTGCTTCAACTGCAGGCCGCGTTAAAATAATTCGTTTTACCCGTTTTTCTTTAAGCGCTTTAACGGCAAGTGCAACTCCGGTATAGGTTTTACCTGTTCCTGCAGGCCCAACTGCAAAAACCATATCGTTTTTAGCTACAAAATCAACTAATTTTTGCTGATTGGGAGTTATAGCTTTAATTAACTTCCCTCCTAACCCGTGAACTAAAATTTGATCTCCAGCAGGCATCTCACCTGTTTGTTGGGCATCACCTTCAATAACACGCATAATTACGTTGTCATCAATAGTATTGAAACGAGTAAAATGAGTCATCAAACGTCGAAAACGTTTTTCAAATTCATCTAACACTTCCGCTTCTCCAAACGCTTTTAAAATAGTGCCTCTTGCTACAATTTTCAATTTAGGATAGTACTTTTTAATGGTTTCTAAATGACTATCGTGTGCACCCCAAAAATCTTTTGGTGCAATGTTTTCCAATTCAATAATTCTTTCGTTCAAAGGCAATAATTTTAAATTGTTTTTATTCTGTAAAAAAAAGAGTAATTTTGTAACATTCAAATATAACAAAAACAAGCTTTCCATAATAAATAAGTTATAAACAATACAATGTCAATAATTACGCTTACTACAGATTTTGGTTTAAAAGATCATTTTGCGGGAATTTTTAAGGGTAAGATATATTCATTATTACCTGAGACAAATATTGTAGACCTTTCACATAGTATAGATAAATTTAATGTATTAGAAGCCAGTTATTTACTATCTGTTTCTTATTCGCATTTTCCAAAAGGAACAGTACATATTGTTGCAGTAGATGCTTCCAGAAATGCAGATACCACACATATTGCAATGTTGTTCGATGGACATTATTTTATTGGTGCTGATAATGGAATTTTTGGCGGTTTAATAAACAAACGAAATCCAGATAAAATTGTTCAAATTACTATTCACGACCGATTGATTGATGGTTCGAGCGATTTAGACGTATTTGCAACTGTTGCTACTCATTTAGCAAAAGGTGGCGAAATGATGGTAATTGGTTCACCAGTAACAGAAATTAAGAAACGGAATATGTTAGTGCCTATTTTGGATCAAAATTTAAATTCTATTCGCGGACATATTGTGTATATTGATGATTTTGGGAATTGTGTTACTAATATTTCGAAAAAATACATCGAAGAAATTGCAAAAGGCAGACAATATTCGGTTCGCTTTTCTGTTTACACTATAAAAAGAGTCAAAAATAATTATGCCGATTTTAAAAACAACACTACTGCTGATTTAAATTCAATGGCTGGAAACGAAATAGCGATTTTTAATGAAAATGATTTCTTAGAAATTGCCGTTTATAGAAGCAATCCTAAACGTTCTGGATCTGCGCATACCTTATTGGGGTTAAAAATACAGGATGCTGTTATTGTGGAATTTGAATCTTAGGTGTTGGGTGTTGGGTAAAAGGTTTTGGGTTTAGGGATTAAGGTTTTGGAATTTAACTATTGGAATTTAAATAATATATATGTTAGTACGAATTGTGAAACTTACCTTTCAAGAAGATAAAATTGCAGATTTTTTAAATAATTTTAATGAAATTAAGCATCAAATAAGACGTTTTGAAGGCAATGAATTTTTAGAATTGTATCAAGACAAACAAGATACTCGCATTTTTTTTACTTATAGTTATTGGAAAGATGAAGCCGCATTAGAAAAATACAGGAAATCAGCTTTATTTAATGAAGTTTGGACATATACTAAAACACTTTTCGCAGACAAACCAGAAGCGTGGAGTGTAGATAAATTAGATACTTTATTATAATTATGTTTTTTTTACACAGATTCCACAGATAAACACAGAAATGTTTGTGAAAATTTGTGAAATCTGTGTTTAACAAGTGAAAATTAAAGTTTCAAGTTTCAAGTTTATAAATTACTTTTGTCAATATAAAACAAGCATAATATATGAAAGCAGTATTGCTACGTGAAATAAAATCCTTTTTTGGTTCGCCAATTGGCTATTTAGTTATTGCTATTTTTCTGTTATTAAACGGATTATTTCTTTGGGTTTTTGATGGAGATTTTAATATTTTAAATTCTGGATATGCGGATATGAGTCCATTTTTTAAATTAGCGCCTTGGATACTTATTTTCCTGATACCAGCAGTAACAATGAAAAGTTTCTCAGATGAAAAAAAACAAGGAACTTTAGAAATTTTATTTACCAAACCTTTAAGTCTTTGGGAAATTGTTAATGGTAAATTTCTTGGGGCATTTATTTTAATTTTAATTGCCTTAGTGCCTACACTTTTTTATGTGTTTATAGTTTCAAGTTTTACAGCAGCTCAAAATAGTTTCGATTATGGAAGTACTATTGGCTCTTATTTTGGATTGCTATTTTTAATTGGAGCTTATACTTCAATTGGTGTATTTACTTCTACATTATCTGACAATCAAATAGTAGCCTTTATCATAGCCGTTTTCTTATGTTTTTTCTTTTATTTTGGGTTTGACGGATTATCTAATTTGTTTGGGAATTTCAGTGGAATTATTAAAACGTTAGGAATGGATTTTCACTTTAAAAGTATGAGTCGAGGAGTATTAGATACTCGAGATATTATTTATTTTATAAGTATCACTATTTTATTTTTAGCTGGAACTGTTTATCAACTTAAATCGCTTAAATGGTAATGAAAGACATTCAAAAAAATAGTTTAAAGAAATTAGGGTTTTTAGCGATTGGTTTATTTATTTTAAACTTTGCGAGTTATTACATTTACAAACGTTTTGATGTAACGCAAGACAAACGATATACACTTTCTGAAACCACAAAAAAAATTATTGACAAAGTAGATTCGCCATTAATTATTGATGTTTTTTTAGAAGGTAATTTTCCTGCCGATTTTAAGAAACTTCAAACGGAAACGCGACAATTATTAGAAGAATTTTCAGCATATAATTCAAACATTACGTTTCAATTCGTAAATCCCATTGAAAAAGAAGAAGAACGCGTGGAAGTAATGAAAAAATTCTTTGAAAAAGGATTAACACCTATAAACGTAACCGTTGAAGAAAAAGGAAAACAAACTCAAGAAGTAGTTTTTCCTTGGGCTTTAGCCAATTATGGTGATAAAGGTGCAAAAGTGCAATTATTGAAAAATTTAATGGGCGCTTCAACGGAGAAAAAAGTTGAAAGTTCCGTACAACATTTAGAATATGCCTTTGCGGAAGCCATTCATAAAATTTCAAATGAAAAGCAACGTAAAATAGCCGTTATTAAAGGAAATAGCGAGTTAGAAGACATCCAAATTGCCGATTTTTTAAAAACCATAAGAGATAATTATTATATAGGTCCAATTACTTTAGATTCGGTAGCTACACAACCAAGTGAAACATTAAAAGCGTTAAACATATACGATTTAGCCATTATCGCAAAACCACGAGAAAAGTTTACAGAAGCGGAAAAACAAGTGTTAGATCAATTTATAATGAAAGGTGGAAAAACACTTTGGTTAGTAGATGGTACAACAGCTGAAATGGAAAATTTGTACAATGAAACTGGTACAACTTTAGCCGGAATAAACGATTTAAACTTAACCGATATGTTCTTTAAATACGGATTTAGAATTAGTCCGCAATTAATTAAAGACGAATATGGTACTCCTATAAAATTAGCCTCTGGTAATGAAGGAAGTGAAACTCAAATGGAAACCTACAATTGGAAAATGGCACCATTTATTTATCCTGCTTCAAAAAAACACCCAATTGTAAAAAATACGGATGGCGTAAAATTCGACTTTTGTTCGCCAATTGAACTTTTAAAATCATCGCATTCAACAACCATTTTATTGGAAAGTTCTCCTTATTCTAAAACTATTGGAATACCAACTATGGTATCTTTAGATATGATTTCAGAAGAAACAACACCTAAAGATTATCCAAATGGCGGACTAATTCCAGTAGCCGTTTTATTAGAAGGCTCATTCACATCAATGTATAACAATCGTGTGTTGCCTTTTAAAGATGGGAAATTTTTATCTAAAAGTGCTCCAACAAAAATGATAGTAATTTCTGATGGCGATGTGATTAAAAATCAAATTGACAAAGGCGCACCTATTGAATTAGGGTATGATAAATACACCAGTCAATATTTCGGAAACAAAGAATTTATACTAAATAGCGTAAATTATTTATTAGACGACAACGGACTTATTAACATTAGAAGTAAAGATGTCACCCTACCTTTATTAGATAAACAAAGCGTTCAAGACAACTACAGTCAAACACAAATGCTAACTGTGGCGTTACCCATTGTGTTATTAGGAATTTTTGGTTTATTATTTACCTACTTAAGAAAGAAAAAATATAATCGTTAGTTGTTAATAAGTATATTTTTAGATTTAATTGTAACCCATTATATTTGTAAAAGAAAAAAATTAGAAAATGATGAATTTTATAGTATCCAGTTCGTATTTATTGAAACAATTACAAGTTTTAGGAAGTGTTATTAATAGTAACAACACCTTACCTATTCTTGATAATTTTTTATTTGAATTAGATAATAATCAATTACACGTTTCAGCTTCCGATTTAGAAACTACTATGTCGGCAAGTTTAGAAATCGAATCAAACAGTAAAGGAAGCGTTGCTATACCAGCAAAATTGCTATTAGATATTTTAAAAACGTTTCCAGAGCAACCTTTAACGTTTACAGTTGAAGAAAACAGTACTGTAGAAATTAGTTCAAATTCTGGTAAATATGCGATTGCATATGCAGCTGGTGAAGAATTTCCAAAAGCAGTTGCGTTAGAAGACCCTTCTACAACTATTGTTCCTGCAGAGGTATTAGCAACAGCAATTGGAAAAACTATTTTCGCAACAGGTAACGACGATTTACGTCCAGTAATGAGTGGTGTATTTTTTCAATTTTCTACAGAAGGATTAATTTTCGTAGCTACAGATGCTCATAAATTAGTAAAATATGCTCGTGCAGATGTAAAAGCATCTCAAAGTGCCGAATTTATTATGCCTAAAAAACCTTTAAATATTTTAAAAGGAATTTTAGCCACTTCAGATGCAGAAGTTAAAGTAGAATATAACGATTCTAACGCTACCTATTCATTTGAAAACTACATCTTAACGTGTCGTTTAATTGATGGAAAATATCCAAATTACGAAGCGGTAATTCCAAAAGAAAATCCAAATAAATTAATTTTAAGTCGTGTTACTTTTTTAAATTCGGTTCGTCGTGTGGCTATTTTTGCCAACAAAACTACGCACCAAATTCGTTTAAAAATTGCAGGAACAGAATTAAATATTTCAGCAGAAGATATCGATTATTCAAACAAAGCAGACGAACGTTTAACGTGTGATTATCACGGAGACGATTTACAAATTGGTTTCAACTCACGTTTTTTAACCGAAATGTTAAACAACTTAACAAGTGATGAAATTCAACTTGAAATGTCATTACCAAACAGAGCCGGAATCCTTACTCCTATTGATGGCTTAGACGAAGGAGAAACCGTTACTATGTTAGTAATGCCTGTAATGCTTAATAACTAACCCTTCGATACTTCGACAAGCTCAGCACAGGCTTGCTTTGGTAACAAAATGAGTATTCATAATAGAATGAAGAAATAATTTTCAACATTCTCCATTATATACAACCAACCTAACTACTACTTAAAACCACAATTGCTTTTAGCTTTTGTGGTTTTTTATTTATGGTATGGGTACACAGATGAAGCAGATTAGAATGAATTAAATAGATTTTTTAATTTGATAATTCGTAGCCAACGTTTGTCACCCTGAAAGGGTCTCACGCTATACGCTTCACTTTTGTACTTAAACAAACTAAAAGAGATCCTTTCAGGATGACAAACGTTGTGGTTACGTTGTGTGTTGACTGAGTTACTAAAATCTTCCGGTGGCTGAGGCTCTCGAAGCCACCAGTATTAAATTAACTTCTCCAAAAAAAACTATTCACTAATTACTACTTACTAATAACTAAAATTTTATCTTTGCCAATAAACAAAACGTATCATATGATTTTACAAGAAACCATAGTTGCCTTAGCTACGCCATCTGGCGCTGGAGCAATTGCTATTATTCGATTATCTGGGAAAGACGCTATTAGTATCGCTGCCGAGGTATTTCAATCGGTTTCTGGTAAAAATATTGCGGTGCAAAAAACGCATACCATTCATTTAGGACATATTATGGATGGTGCAAAAACGTATGATCAAGTATTACTTTCCATTTTTAAAGGTCCAAATTCATATACAGGTGAAAATGTAGTAGAAATTTCTTGTCACGGTTCTGTTTTTATTCAACAACAAATCATTCAATTACTGCTTCGTAAAGGAGCAAAAATGGCACAAGCTGGAGAATTTACATTACGTGCCTTTTTAAACGGAAAATTAGATTTATCGCAAGCAGAAGCTGTGGCTGATTTAATCGCATCAGATAACGAAGCGAGTCACCAAATCGCGATGCAACAAATGCGTGGTGGATTTAGTAACGAAATTGCGAAATTACGTGAAGAATTATTAAACTTTGCCTCATTAATTGAATTGGAATTAGACTTTGCTGAGGAAGATGTAGCTTTTGCAGACCGAACCGCTTTTAATGAATTATTAGCGCGAATAGAATTTGTTTTAAAACGTTTAATTGACTCATTTGCAGTAGGAAACGTAATTAAAAACGGTATTCCTGTAGCCATTGTAGGCGAACCCAATGTAGGAAAATCTACTCTATTAAACGCTTTATTAAACGAAGAACGCGCCATAGTTTCAGACATCGCTGGAACAACCCGAGACACCATTGAAGATGAACTGGTAATTGACGGCATTGGTTTCCGATTTATTGATACCGCTGGTATTAGAGAAACGAAAGATGTGGTAGAAAGCATCGGAATTCAAAAAACATTTGAGAAAATTGAACAAGCGCAAGTTGTAATCCTTTTGCTTGATGCAAAAGAATTACAAATTTCAGGTTTAAAGTTTCAGGTTGAAATCGAAAAAATTAAAAACAAATTTCCTCAAAAACCACTTTTAGTTATCATAAACAAAGTTGATTTGCTTTCTAAAGATGCTGTTGAAGCTATTCGCCAAGAACTTGAAACCTTAAACCTGAAACTTGAAACTATTTCAGCTAAACAGAAAGTTGGCATTGATGAACTTAAACACACCTTGCTTTCATTCGTAAACACAGGTGCTTTACGAAATAATGAAACCATTGTAACCAACTCACGTCATTACGATTCGTTATTAAAAGCGTTAGAGGAAATTCAGAAAGTAAAATGGGGCTTAGATACTGGAATCTCATCTGATTTAATGGCAATTGACATCAGAAGTGCTTTATATTTCTTTGGGGAAATTACGGGCGAAGTAACTAACGATGAACTTTTAGGAAACATTTTTGCAAACTTCTGCATTGGCAAATAACGTAGCGCTTCCTTTGTTAATAAATTAATTTACAATTTACTTTTAAATTAGCAATTACTTTTATAGATTTGATACATATCAAGATCCTAACCGATTTTTATATTTTATTTTCCCCAAAATCTAAAATTAAAATTTATAATGCCTCTATTTCAAAATTCAGTGCTCAAAAAATATTTGAGCCAACAAGATATCACTAAAATCTCAACAGCTTATGCTGAATACAGCTCTTATTTTCATAATAGCACCATTCAAGAAAATATTCGCAACAGCAAAGAAGAACAATTTCAAGAAGGATTTCTGAGAGAATTGTTTGTTACCATTTTGGGCTACACTCTTAACCCTACTCCTAATTTCAATCTTACTACCGAATATAAAAACGTAAAAGACAGCAAAAAAGCCGATGGTGCGATTTTAGTTAATGATAAAGTAAGCGCAGTAATTGAACTCAAAGGTACTAACACCACTGATTTAGGCAAAATTGAAGCACAAGCCTTTGGCTACAAAAACAACCAACCCGAATGTGTGTATGTCATTACATCCAACTTTGAAAAACTTCGTTTTTATATTGATAATGCTATAGAGCACATCGAATTTAATTTGTTTACACTTTCTGAAAAAGAGTTTCAACAGTTGTATTTGTGCCTGAGTTATGATAATTTATCGCAAAATATTGCTAAAAAAATAAAAGACGAATCGGTTAGTGTAGAAGATGTTATTACCAAAAAATTATACAAAGATTATTCCTTATTTAAAAGGGAGTTGCACCAAAATTTAGTACAACTAAATCCTGAATTTGAACCTTTAGAATTATTTAAAAAGTCTCAAAAGTTACTCGATAGGTTTCTGTTTTTGTTTTTTGGCGAAGACCGCCATTTGTTGCCGCCTAACTCGGTACGACTGATTTTAAACCAATGGAATCAATTAAAAGATTTAGACGAATATAGCCCGTTGTATGACCGTTTTAAAAAATATTTTGGCTATCTCAACACAGGGTACAAAGGCACCCAACACGATGTTTTTGCTTACAATGGCGGACTTTTTAAACCGGACACCATATTAGACACTATAAAAATTGATGACAACCTATTGTATGCGCACACGTTAAAACTGTCTGAATACGATTTTGCGAGTGAGGTGGATGTGAATATTTTGGGACATATTTTTGAAAACTCCTTGAACGAGTTAGACGAAATTAAAGCCCAATTGGAAGGTGCCGAAATTGACAAAACCAAAACCAAACGCAAGAAAGACGGTGTTTTTTACACCCCAAAATACATTACCAAATACATAGTAGAAAATACGGTTGGCAAACTCTGTAATGAAAAGAAAGCTGAGTTAGGCATTGCAGACGAAGACTACACCGCCGACAAAAAACGCCAAAAGAAAACCGTACAAACCTTAGTTGAAAAACTGGAAGAGTACAGAAAATGGTTGTTGCAATTGACCATTTGCGACCCTGCTTGTGGCTCTGGTGCTTTTTTAAACCAAGCCTTGGATTTCTTAATTACGGAACACCAATATATTGACGAATTGCAAGCCAAATTGTTTGGCGATGGCTTGGTGTTAAGCGATATGGAAAACAGCATTTTAGAAAACAACTTATTTGGGGTGGACTTAAACGAGGAAAGTGTAGAAATTGCCAAACTCTCTTTATGGTTACGAACCGCACAGCCCAACCGAAAACTAAACGACCTAAACAGCAATATTAAATGTGGTAACTCGTTAATTGACGAACCAGAAATTGCTGGTGACAAAGCCTTTAATTGGCAACAAGCGTTTCCTAAAGTTTTTGAAAAAGGTGGTTTTGATGTGGTTATTGGGAATCCGCCGTATGGTGCAGAACTTTCGAATAAAGAATGGCTAAGAAACAAATATTCTGAAACGAGTTTTGGAAATATTGATTCTTATAAATATTTTGTACAATTAGGGGTAGAAATTACAAAAAACAATGGAACCTTAAGTTATATAATGCCTGATTCATACATTGAAAAAGAGTATTTTAAAGATGTAAGGGTTTTTGTATCTAATTCATTCAAAAACATTTATAATATTAAATTAGGAGATGATGTTTTTGAAGAAGTTAATCTCCCAACTGCAATAATTATTTTACAAGATAAATACAAAACTGATTCTGATTTTTACTTTTTAGACTTGTCAAAGATTAATTCATTTGAAAAATCACTTAAACTATTTGATTATCAAGATTATTTAATAGAAAAGCCAAATTATGAAGAGTCTTTTGTTATTATTGATAGTATAATAAAAGCAAAAAATACATTACCATTAATTGATTTATATAGTCAGGTTATGGGGGTTAAAGTTTACCAAAAAGGAAAGGGAAAGCCAAAACAAACTAATTATGAAATTGATAATAATTCATTTATTTCAAGTATTAGAACTGATGAATTCAATTATAAATTTATTTCACAAGGAATAAAAAGATATGATTATGACACTCAAAGTGAGTATATCAAATATGGTGAGTGTTTAGCTGAACCAAGGAGTGTAGATTATTTTGATAATCCAAAAATTGTAATTAGAGAAATAATAAACCCTACTATTTTTGCAACATATATTGAAGAAAAAGCAGTAGTTAAAAACATTGCAGCAGTAATTATTGAAAAAGATAAAAGATTTCCTTTAAAATATCTATTAAGCATAATTAATTCTAAATTAATTAATTACTATGTCAATGAACAATCTCCAAAAAGTAGTAATAAAAGTTATCCAAGTTTTAATTCCAAGCTTTTAAAAAACATCCCAATTAAAGATTCTGATTCTGATTTTAAATTGAATCTTATAAGATTAGGAGAAAAAATGCTGCTATTACATAATGAAATTAAAGAACAATCCCTAAAATTCCAACGCACCATTCAACGTAAATTTAATTTAGAAGATTTACCAAAAAAACTCCAAGATTGGTATGTATTGTCTTATTCTGATTTCATCAAAGAACTCGCCAAAAAGAAAGTCAAACTTTCCCTATCTGAAGAAGCAGAATGGGAAGATTATTTTGAAACCGAAAGCAAAAAAGCACAAGATTTAAAAGCTCAAATTGACGCAACGGATAAAGCTATTGATAAAATGGTGTATGAGTTGTATGGATTGAGTGAGGAGGAAATTGGGATTGTTGAGAATATTTAGAAATAAAAAGTTTTTTTATTATGGTAGTAGGTTTGTTTTTAAGAAGTTATAAAACATATGAGAATTTTAATTTTATACCTTTTACGGAAGGGAAGAATGAAAAATTCCATCTTTTTATTGGGAATAATGGAGCAGGTAAAAGTTCTATTTTAGAAGCATTGGATACTTTTTTTAATGATCGCCCTTTTATAGTGCATTCAAATTCAAAGTCTGAAAATTCTAGTATCGCTCCAGTTTTTTTGATTGAGAAGTCAAAATTAACAGATTCAAATATTAAAAGTTTTATTAATAAGATTAGTGACCAAATTTGGGAAAATGAGATACCAACAAATTTGACTGCTAATAATATAAGTATTTTAAACTTTTCAAAGTTTATTACAAACTTAAAACAATCAATTAATCATGGTGATTACTTTATATTTTTAATTGGAATTACTCCAATCTTAGGTAAAGATTTTAATCTTATTTCATTTCAAACTCACATTGCAGAAAAACTTTATGAATATTCCGCTGATTCATTTCGAAGAAATTTAATTGGTGCATGCAATACTATTAAGAGCTTATATAAATATGTATACATTCCAGTTGAAACTTCTATAACAGAATTTTTGAAGTTGGAAGATAATGGAATGCAAGCTTTGATGGATCAGAATCTTAAAAATAGTATTGAAGAAATGCTTACTGAAAAAATTGAAGTTGATGGTAAAGGAGAAAAAAGATCTAGAAATAGAAAAGTATTAATGATGTCATTAGTCAATGAAAAGCTAGAATCTTATGTTTCTGATGTTGAAAAAACTATTCAACGTATTGATAATACATATCATTTTAATAAAGAAACACGATCAAAACGAGTTAATCCAAAAGATTTTACAAACATAATTATTGAAATTTATTTTAAAACAAGGAAGTTACAAAAAAGCAAAAAAGATATAGCGCACCTTAGTGCAGGTGAAAGAAAAAAAGCGCTAATTGATATTGCTTACTCATTTATTTCACAAAGTAAAGTTACTGAGAAAGAAATTATTTTGGCAATTGATGAACCTGAATCTTCATTAAATATTTCCATGTGTTATGACCAATTTGAAAGAATTGAAAGAATGGCGAATTATTATAAAAAGCAAGTCTTTGTTACTACGCACTGGTATGGGGGATTACCTATATTAAATGATGGGCGGCTTTATCATGTTCAAAAGAAAGAAAAAAATGAAAAGCAAGATCAAATTATTGATTTAGAAATTTTTGCTTTAGAAAATTATTTTGAAGAAAGAGGTAGTTTTCCAAACGACATTAACCTAAAGAGTTTTTATGATTTAACTTCTTCATTAGTAAGTGCAATTCGAAATTCTTCCACAAACTGGTTAATTGTTGAAGGAAATACAGATAAAAAGTACATTCAACATTATTTATCTAATGAAATTGATGTTAAAATACTTCCAGTAGGCGGAGCTCCAATAGTTAAAAAAATTTACGAATATCTTTATTTACCTATTAGCATAAATGAAGAACTTAGTTCCTTCAAGGGAAAAATATTATGTTTAATTGATACTGATCCAGTTTCAATTAAATTAGATTATTTCGAATCAGAAACACGAAATCAAAAATTAAAAATTAGAAGATTACAAATTGAGAAAAAAAATGAAATTGACACAGTATCACTTTTGAGATTAGGCGTTGGTACTGACACTGAATGTGAAATTGAAAATGTATTAAATCCGAAAAAACTTTACGATTCTATAAATCTTGTTATAGATGAATCTTTTGATGAAGAGTCTAAAGAAATAAAAGAGTTACTTTTAAAATATAAATTTAATGACAATTCAAAATTTTCGAAAATATTGGATTTTAATTCGATTTATTTACAAGATTCTTTAGAATGTAATGCTTCTCAAGATTTAGAAAAACTTCAAAAATTCATAGACAGACGAAAAGATAGTATTTGTAATAAGTATATCAGTTTGGAATCATCTAATAAACCAAATTGGATAGAAGATATTGAAAAAATATTTAATGAATAAATTTTTAAATTATTTTGAATTATTCTAACAATACAGAACAAGATAACGACTGGGCAAAAAACTTAGAAGGAAATCCCCCGCTCGTGCGCGAATCCTTTCGCGTTCAAATAAATTATATTTTTAATAACATAAATAAAACCCAAAACTATGGCACTTAAACCAGGACCTAAAAGAATTGCAACATCTACCGGCAAACCAGACCAACGACAACGTGATAACAAAAACACACCAGGTAATACACCTTCGTTAAAACCACCAAAAAGAAGTACTAAGTAAATAGTTTTTTTTAAAAATATGAACCTAGAAAGTAGTATAGCAATCCTAGCAAATTTAGTTGCCATCTTAGTGGCAGCTAAAAACGATACGCCTCTATTTTGCCTTTTAAAAAAAACCTTTTTGTAAAACTTCACTACCCAATCAATATTAATGGGTAGTGAAGTTTTCATATTTATCAAACGATGACAAGAAATCTGGATTCAAACCTATGACCTCTATTCTAGTCTGAAATATTTAAATACCTTATGACCCAATCACAAAAAGAAACCATTACTAACCTAAAAGAAACAGGAATTCAGTTTGAATTTCCAAAAGAAGACCTAGTTATTGTGCGACAAAAAGAAGTGGTCTATAATCAACTGTTTTCTAACAAACAGCTGCACACTTTGGGAAGAGAACTATTTGAAGCACCAATTATAATTAAACCCGTTGTTTATTCTTTAGATTTAAACACTATTTCTTTAGAATGGGTAATTAGTCAAATGGAATTGTATCGCATCAATGCAAAAGACTTGCAACGCCAATTAGGTTTTAAAAAAGATAATATAACTGGTTTTTTAAAATTAGGAAAACAGCTTAAACCAGAAGAAAAATCGAGTTTGTATTATTATTTCTTATCCTTTAAAAGCAATGTGGATTACTTGGACTATTTAAAATCAAAAAACAATAATTCTATTGAATTTTAAAACTCAAGTAATATTTTCGTAATATGTAAACAAAAATGTTTACATTTGTATCATGAAAACCTATTTAGAAAAATATAAAGGAATACATCCTGGTATAATTTTGGATCGCGAATTTAAAAAAAGAGCCCTCCAACAACGTCCTTTTGCCTTGTCTATAGGTGAATATCCGCAAACATTGAATGCCATTACTAAGGGTAAACGAAAACTAAATACTGCATTGGCATTAAAGATTGAAGAGAAACTAGGTTTAGAAGAAGGAACTTTAGCACTACTCCAAACCTATTTTGATATTAATGAAGAGAAAAGTAAATTAAAACAAAGTTCTCCTAACCTATCAAAATTAAGAAAATCATTATTTTGGGATACAGATATTAATAAAATAGACTGGTCAAAACAATACAGAGCCGTTATACAACGTATATTTGAAAGAGGCAATGAATCTGAAAGAAATGAAGTAATTCGTTTCTACGGACAAGAAAAGATAAAAAATGCTTTGAACCAAAATCATTTACCATATACCATATACAATAAGTAAAATGTTATATTTCAATACTGTAAACGAACTTCTTAAAAGCAGTTTATTAAAATTAATGGAAGCCGAGGAATTTTCTAAATTCAGATTGGTTGGTGGAACTGCATTAAGTTTACAAATAGGACATAGAGAATCCATTGATATTGATTTATTTAGTGATATAGAATATGGTACACTAAGCTTTAATGAGATTGAAGATTTTTTGAAAAGCAATTTTAAGTATGTTGATTTTTTAGATGTACCGTCTGCAATGGGAAAAGCTTATTTTATTGGAGAAAACAAAGACAATACCGTAAAATTAGATGTGTTTTATACGGATACTTATATTCAACCATTTATAGAAGAAGACGGAATAAGAATGGCTACTATTGAGGAAATTATCGCCATGAAAGTTGATGTTATTCAAAGAGGTGGTCGAAAAAAAGACTTCTGGGATTTACATGCTTTACTAGACTCTTATAGTATCAAGCAAATGATGGACTTTCACGAGCAACGATATCCATATACACATGATAAAGATTTGATTATTAAAAATTTTACTAATTTTGACCAAGCAGATGATGATTTTGATCCAATTTGCTTCAAAGGGAAATACTGGGAATTTATAAAAGAGGATTTTGAAGAAAAATTTAAAAATAATTTTTAATCATTATTTACTAAATTTCTTACACCCCAAGTACACCTCTAACCTCTTAAACTCTTACCAATAAAGAAAAGTTAGATATTGTATTGGAAAGTAACATAAAAAAAGCCAATTCAAAATGACTTCTAAATTGGCTTTACTATTATAAATAATGTTTTTATTAATCCTCGTCCGCTTCTCCTGTTGTATTGGCTTCTAAATTAGTTCCAACAGTT
>NZ_JAGNYF010000078.1 GCF_017985075.1 Flavobacterium sp. | reverse complement strand
TTTGTCCTCCTGGATAACCTGTGTGACGGATGTACGTTTTTTCATCCAATTTGTTTCCAGTAAGATTGATTTTTTCTGCGTTAATAACAATTACGTTATCTCCACAGTCAACATGCGGCGTATAACTCGGCTTGTACTTACCTCTTAATAGCATAGCTACTTTAGAAGCAAAACGACCTAAGTTATGACCTTCAGCATCTACAACAATCCACTGCTTGTCTGCAGTAGCTTTGTTTGCCGAAATTGTCTTGTAGCTTAATGTGTTCACAATACTAATTTTTAATTAAACATTCCATTCCTATTCCCAAACTTAGGGAATAGGGGTGCAAAAGTACAATTATTTATTAAAATTACAAATAATAGTTTAATTTTCTTTTAATGAGTAGAGGTTTAATCTATACTTTCAAAATAAATTAAATTTTTCTTGCAAAAGAATTCTTAATTTATTAAGTTTATATTCTTAATTTTAAACTTTTTGATTATGAAAAAACTGTTAATTTTATTGTTTATTACCACAGTACTATTTTCTTGTAGCGACCAAGATATAACAAAAATTGAAGACGGGAGTGTTTTAAAAACAAATTTCGCTGAAACTATGCGGACTTTTGCTGGTGATTCTTTAATACTAGAGAATCCTTATTCTCTTGAGAACATGAGGTTGGCATTAAATACTATTAAAAACAAGGACAAATCAAGTAGTTATTTAAGTGCTGAGAATTTTCAAATAAACGCTTCGCATTTGTATATAAAATTTAAACCGAGAAATGAAGAAGAGGAAGGATTGCTAAAAGCAGATTCTACAATGTATTTGTTTGATTATAGATTAGATGTAGAATATAAAAGTAGTTTTTTAGAAAACAGACCAGTAACTGGGGATAGTATTCCAGAATATTACACGGCAATTCCAATTGACAAAGCACTTCCAAATGTGCCTTATGAGACATTGGAGCAATTGTATATACCTGAGCAAGATATTTATTTTGCAAACACACAAGAAATTGAAAAATATTTGATAAATGATAAAATAAACAATAAAACAGATTTATTTAATCATTTAATTTTTAACGCATTTGTACAAACTAATAACGAAGATGAAGTTCTAGAACCTGGTTCTACCGCTACTCAACGTTGGTTTTTTGGAAGAAGGTGGACTCCAAAAGGAACTATTAGAATATGGGATGATCTTTACAAAGAAATTCCCTTAGAAGGTGCTAAAATTTTAATGCGTCAATGGTTTACTGTTGATAGTGGTATAACAGGAGCTAATGGATATTTTCAGACAGGTACTGTGCGAGGGCACGCAAGATATATATTGCAATGGGAAAGATATCAATATAGTATTAGGTCTGGTTCTGGAGGACAAGCGGAACGTAGAGGTCCAAATTTAAAAAATCAAGATTGGAATTACATAATTACAAATGGAACACATGATGAATATTACGGACACATACATCGTGCCGCACACCATTATTATTATAAATATATTCATCAATTAAACAGACCACATCAAAATGGCTTTTGGAACCCTCAAATGAAAATAGCCGCAAAATTTGAACCAAATTCATCCATAAATGCTAGCCACACTTCAAATTATTTTAACCCTTTCGGTGTTTTTAATAAAATCAGAGTTTATAATCCTCAAAATGATAGTTTTGATGTTTATGGTACAGTAATTCATGAATTAGCACATTCATCACACTTTTCAGCAAATAAAGTAAAGTTTAGAAATACAGACACCAAGGTAATAGAATCTTGGGCGAAAGGAGTGCAATGGTCATTAACAAAAATGGTTTATCCTGATTATTATACTGGTCAATATTTACCCAATTATACATTGGTTGTTAGAGATTTAATTGATAATGATAATAAGTATGGCTACAGTGGACTTTTATTTGAAAACACAAAAGATTATACTATTAAACAAATAGAAAATTCCCTAGGGAAAACTTGGAATGAATGGAAAACTAATATAATTAATGATCATGATAACAATACGGAACAATATGTGGAAAGTACTTTTAATTACTGGAATTAGTATTATTTTCTTTTTTTCTTGTGAGAAAGAAGACAATGGTAGTGCTACAACATACTACAAATTTAGAAATACAACTTCTCAAAATATCGAAATATATATAAAAGATAAAGCAACACAAGTTGTACAAACTTATTCTCTAAATCCAAATCAAGAAAAAGAATTTTTAAGTAAATGCTTAAGCGTAAGTGGCGGTGGTATTTGTGAGGACTTTACAGGTAGAAACGAAATAACTATTAAATTTATTACAGACAATATTTGTTTAGTGAATTTTCCAAAAATTTTTGACGGAAGATTATATGACAATTTTTCAACCGATATGTATAATAATAGCGAAAACACATTATTATATTTAATAGATGCAGAAGAAGTTGCAGCAGCAACCGTTTGCAATTAGTTTTAATTAATTTAGCCTCCAAAAATATTTTTTTTGGAGGTTTTTTTGTTTTTATTTAAAAAAAATTACGCAAAAAAAAGACTGTGTTTTTTAAAACTCACTAAAATGGTGTACTTTTGAATTTGAAATAGTATAAAAATGAAATCTAAAGCCACATTAAAAGAATTAGCCAAAGAATTAGGCGTTTCTACCTCTACAGTATCAAAGGCATTAAGTAACAGCCCAGAAATTAGCGAGCTAACTAAAATTAAGATTAAAGAGTTTGCGCAACTTAAAAATTATAAGCCAAATAGTATTGCTAAAAATCTAAAAAATCAGCGCTCTTATACTATAGGTGTTATTCTACCAAATATTTTAAACCCTTTTTTTGCAAAAGTATTTTCTGGAATTGAATTATATGCTAACGAAAAAGGGTATAATTTAATAACATGTACGTCTAATGAATCTTTGGAAAAAGAGAAACAGATGATTGAAATGTTGGATAATGGAGCCATTGATGGTTTTATTTTAGCTTTGGCTGAAGAAACGCAAAAAGAAAATAATTTTACACATATATATAATGTATTGCGTGATGGAACTCCAATTGTTCTTTTTGATAGAATTGCACCAGAATTAAAATGCGATAAAGTTATTGTAGACGATTTTGACTCTGCAGTAGAAGCGACGCAATATTTAATAGATACAGATTGTAAAAAAATTGCATTATTTTCTTCAATCAATAATTTGAGCGTTGGAAAATTAAGAGAAAACGGATACAAAGAAGCGCTGCAAAAGAATAACAAGAAATTTGATACAACTTTAGCTTTGTTGACCGATTCAGATGAAGGTTTTGATGAAAAAATGGGCACACTTATTTTAGATAAAAAACCAGATGCTATTTTTGCAGTTGATGAATATGCTTCTGTTGCTGCGATGAAATTTTGTTTAAAAAATGGTTTTCACGTCCCAAATGATATTTCAATTATTGGTTTTGCAGATGGATTATGGTCAAGAAGAATGACGCCAAGCTTATCTACTGTTAGCCAACACGCACCAGAAATTGGTCAAAAAACAGCCGAATTAATTATCAAACGCATTGAAGAAATTCCAGATTCTGAATCTGAAAAAATATTCGAAACCGTGGTTATTAAAACGGAATTAAGAAAAAGAGAATCGGTTAGAAAACTTTCTTAATCCTATAGAATCGTAGGATTTTTTTCAGAAAACTTGTTTAAAGTCTATAAATCCCAACTATTTAATTGCTGCATAGCGTGATATGCAGTCAAATCAAAATGAACGGGAACTATGGAAATGTAATCATTAGCTAACGCCCATTCGTCCGTATCTTCACCATTATCGTGGTTTACAAATTTTCCGGTTAACCAGTAATATTCTTTTCCCATTGGATTGGTGCGTTTGTCGAATTCTTCTTCCCAAGTGGCTTTTGCTTGACGACAAATTTTTATTCCTTTAATTTGGTCTGTTTTCGGAAAGTTTACATTTAAAACCACACCTTCAGGCAAGCCGTTTTCTAAAACCTCTAAAACTATTTTTTTAATAAAAGGTTTGATGTATTCAAAATTTGCATCCCAACTGTAATCGCATAAAGAAAATCCGATAGACGGAATGCCTTCAATACCGCCTTCTACAGCAGCACTCATCGTACCAGAATAAATTACATTTATAGAAGAATTGGATCCATGATTGACACCAGAAACGCACAAATCAGGTTTGCTTTTCATTACTTCGTGAACACCCATTTTTACACAATCTACCGGTGTTCCAGAACAACTATATGCATTATTTGTACCTAAGAAATTAGGAATATGCTTCAATTCTAATGTGCTATTTATGGTTATGGCGTGACCCATTCCGCTTTGTGCACTATCTGGAGCAATGATATAAATTTCACCTAATTCATGCATGACTTCTGTTAATGCTTTTATACCTGGAGCAGCAATTCCATCGTCATTCGTAACCAGAATTTTTTTCATTTTAAAATTGTGTTAAATTATTTGCTAATTTATTATAAATTATGATTTATTTGCAGATTAAAATATTAAATTTGTTATCTTGTTTTTGTAGCAAGTAATACAGTAATTATTTGGCACGATTTTAGAGGTTAAAAATGAAAAAAAGTATAGAATTTATGAAAAGAAATTATAAAGTTTTATTGGTTGTTGGGATAGTAGTTGCTGGATTGTGGAGCTTTATTCCTTCAAAAAAAGTAACTGGCGACGATAAAGATAAAATGTTAATTGAACTGTTGTCTTTTGTGTTAGAAAAAGGCCATTTTTCACCTATTGAATTAAATGATGAATTTTCAAAAAAGGCGTATGCTTCTTATATTGAATCATTAGACCCTACGAAGCGATATTTTATTCAATCAGATATTGCTGAATTTCAAAAATATGAATTGGCTATTGATGACATGATTCGCAGCAAAGATTTGTCATTTTTTGATTTAACATATAAACGATTAATGCAAAGAATGAAAGAATCGAAAGTAATTTATACAAGTATTCTTTCAAAACCTTTGGATTTAAACGACAATGAAACCATCAATGTAGATTATGAAAAACTGCCGTATGCTGCGACTATGAAAGATTTAGATCAGCGTTGGAGAAAGCAATTAGAACTTGCCGTTTTGAGTGATATTACAGACAAAGAAGACATTCAAAACGCTTTAAAGTCTGGGATTATAGATGAATCGAGTGCTGCTAAAGAAGAAAAACCAGTTGAAAAAACCGAACCAAAATCATTTGAAGAATTAGAAATAACGGCAAGAAAAACTACTGAAAGTAATTTGAATAATAATTTTAGTTTCATTGCTGAACTCACTCGTGAGGATTGGTTTACGGTTTATATTAATGCTATTGTAACGCAATACGATCCACATACGTATTATTTTTCTCCAGAAGATAAAGAAAAATTTGATGTAAGTATGAGTGGAAAATTTGAAGGAATTGGTGCGCGTTTACAAAAGAAAAATGAAGGCATTGAAGTGTCAGAACTAATAAGCGGAGGTCCTGCTTGGCGTGGTAAATTATTAGAACAAGGTGATATTATTATTAAAGTAGCTCAAGCAAATGAGCAACCAATTGATATTGCAGGAATGCGTTTAGACGATGTAATTAAGAAAATAAAAGGACCTAAAGGTACTTTGGTAAAACTTACTGTTAAAAAAGTAGACGGTTCTGTAAAAGTAATTCCAATAGTTAGGGACGAAGTTGAAACTGAAGAAACGTTTGCTAAATCTACAGTCGTGGAAAAAGATGGTAAATTATTTGGGGTGATTTATTTACCGAAATTTTATCAATCTTTTGAAAACAAATCCAACCGAGATGCTTTTAAAGATGTAGCTATTGAAGTCGAAAGATTAAAAGCAATGAATGTGCAAGGAATTGTTATGGATTTACGTGACAATGGTGGTGGATCTTTAGAAACGGTAGTTAAAATGACAGGTTTGTTTATAGATAAAGGACCTGTAGTTCAAGTAAAACCTGCTGGAGGCAAAGCTCAAGTCTTGCCAGATTCAGATCCTAAAGTACAATGGGATGGCCCTTTAGTAGTTATGATTAATAACTATTCGGCTTCAGCTTCAGAAATATTTGCAGCTGCAATTCAGGATTATAATAGAGGAATTATTATTGGAAGTAAACAATCATACGGAAAAGGAACAGTTCAGAATGTATTTGAATTAAACGAATTTGTTCGTGGTAATCAATA
>NZ_JAGNYF010000031.1 GCF_017985075.1 Flavobacterium sp. | reverse complement strand
AGAGCTGTACAATTTTGTACAGCTTTTTTTTAGCCCAATTAATAAAAAATCAAAGAATTTATAACTTTTTAAACAATCGTTATTGTTATTTCATTGCTTATTTTATCTTTGTAAGTTGATGCAAATGATTATATATGTCTACAAATAACAATAAAAGAAGAGAAGCTTTATTATACCACGCCAAACCTACACCTGGAAAAATTCAGGTTGTACCTACAAAAAAATATGCTACACAACGTGATTTGTCTTTGGCGTATTCACCAGGGGTAGCAGAACCGTGTTTGGAAATCGCAAAAGATGTAAATAACGTTTATAAATATACAGCTAAAGGAAATTTAGTAGCTGTAATTACCAATGGAACAGCCGTTTTAGGTTTAGGCGATATTGGTCCAGAAGCCTCTAAACCAGTAATGGAAGGAAAGGCATTGCTATTTAAAATATTTTCGGATATCGATGTTTTTGATATTGAAGTAGATGCCACAGATATTGATAAATTTGTAGAAACTGTAAAAGCGATAGCACCTACTTTTGGTGGTATTAATTTAGAAGATATAAAAGCTCCAGAATCGTTTGAAATTGAACGAAGATTGGTGGAGGAATTAAACATTCCGGTAATGCATGACGACCAACATGGTACAGCAATCATTTCGTCAGCAGCACTTTTAAATGCGTTAGAAATTGCAGAAAAAGACATTTCTAAAATAAAAGTAGTAGTTTCTGGTGCGGGTTCAGCTGCGTTGGCATGTGCTAATTTATACGTTTTATTAGGTGTAAAACCAGAAAATTTATACATGTTTGATGTAAATGGGTTATTAACCACTTGCAGAGAAGATGTTTCCGAATTACAAATGCGTTATGCAAAATCTTGTGAACCAGCTTCTTTATCTGAAATAATAAAAGATGCCGATATGTTTTTAGGATTATCTGTCGGAAATATATTAAAACCAGAAATGTTACTAACTATGGCAGCCAATCCAATTGTGTTTGCTATGGCGAATCCAGTTCCTGAAATCGATTATAACGTTGCGATAAATACTCGTGAAGATATCATTATGGCCACAGGTCGTTCGGATTATCCAAACCAAGTGAATAATGTTTTAGGATTTCCATACATTTTTAGAGGCGCTTTAGATGTTAGAGCCAGAAAAATTAACGAAGCCATGAAAATGGCTGCCGTTAGAGCTTTGGCAGAATTAGCCAAATCACCAGTTCCCGAACAAGTAAATATTGCTTACGGCGAAAAGAAATTAGTGTTTGGAAAAGATTACATTATTCCAAAACCTTTTGATCCAAGATTGATTTCAACCATTTCTCCAGCAGTAGCAAAAGCAGCTATGGAAAGTGGCGTAGCAGATATAGAAATTACAGATTGGGAAAAATATGCAAACGATTTACAAGAACGTTTAGGTGGCGATAATAAAATTGTAAAATTACTTACAAATAGAGCCAAAACAGAACCTAAAACTATTGTTTTTGCTGAAGCTGATCAGTTAGATGTGTTAAAAGCCGCACAAATTGTTCATGAAGAAGGAATTGGAATTCCAATTTTATTAGGGAACATAGAAATTATTCAAGAATTAAAAGAAGAAATTGGATTTGATGCAGATTTGAAAATCATCGATCCAAAATCTAAAGACGAAAATAAAACCAGAGAAAAATACGCACAATATTTTTGGAAAACCAGACAACGTAGAGGAACTTCTTTATTGGATGCTCAAAAATGGATGCGAGAGCGAAATTATTTTGCTGCCATGATGGTAAATGCGGGTGATGCAGATTGTATGGTTACGGGATATTCTCGTAGTTATCCAAATGTGGTAAAACCGGTTATGGAATTAATTGACAAACAACAAGGTGTGTCAAGAATTGCTACAACAAATATAATGAATACCAAGCGAGGTCCTTTATTTTTATCGGATACTGCAATTAATCCAAATCCATCTGCTGAAGAATTAGCAAAAATTGCTTTAATGACCGCTAAAACAGTACGATTGTTTGGTATTGAACCAGTAATTGCTATGATTTCGTTTTCGAATTTTGGCTCTTCATCAAGTGATAGTCCAATAAAAGTGAGACAAGCAGTCAAAATTTTACATGAAAATTATCCTGATTTAATAGTAGATGGTGAAATCCAAACGGATTTTGCATTAAATGCAGATATGCTAAAAAGTAAATTTCCATTTTCTAAATTAGCTAATAAAAAAGTAAACACTTTGATTTTCCCAAATTTAGATGCTGCAAATATTACATACAAAATGCTAAAAGAATTAGATAAAGTAGTTTCAATTGGTCCAATTATGATGGGATTAGAAAAACCAGTACATATTTTTCAATTAGGCGCCAGTGTAGAAGAAATGGTAAATATGGCTGCAGTTGCAGTTGTTGATGCGCAAGAAAAATTGAAAAACAAGTTAAAAGCTAAAGCCAAAAAATAAAATTATGATTTCACATATTCAAGGAAAATTAGTAGAAAAAACACCAACTGAAGTGGTTATTGAATGCCATGGTGTGGGGTATGAAATTCATATTTCATTGCATACCTATTCTCAAATTCCAGATTCTGAAAATGTGAAATTGTATACCTATTTACAAGTAAAAGAAGATTCACATTCTTTATTTGGTTTCGCAGATAAAAAAGAACGTGAATTATTTAAATTATTAATTTCTGTTTCAGGAATAGGAGCCAATACGGCAAGAACGATGCTTTCATCTTTAAATCCAGAACAAATTATTCAAGCTATTGCTGCCAATGATGTAGGAACGGTTCAATCGATTAAAGGAATTGGTTTAAAAACAGCACAACGTGTTATTTTAGATTTGAAAGATAAAGTACTAAAAATCTATGCAATTGAAGAAATTTCTGGAAGTTCATACAATACAAACAAAGAAGAAGCGTTATCTGCTTTAGAAGTTTTGGGATATATTAGAAAAAATGCCGAAAAAGTAGTAGAAAAAATTATTATTAATTCGCCAACAGCCACAGTGGAAGAATTAATTAAACAAGCATTAAAAGTATTATAATTTGAAAAAATTACTTAAAAATATAGTTTCAAGAACAAGCATTGTGATTTTTATGATGTTTATAAGTGTGTGTAATTATGCTCAGACAACTCCGGTTAAAGAGCAAGATTCAATAAAAACAGGATATAGTTTGGGTCAAATTGCTTTGCCTAATCCTAAAAGTATTATTGATGGCTATACGTATGATCCTGTTACAAATAAATATATTTATACGGCATCTATAGATGGTTTTAATATTAATTACCCATTAATTTTAACACCTGAAGAATACGAAAAATTGGTTTTAAAAGAAACCATGAGAAAGTATTTTCAAGACAAACAAAATGCAGTTGATGGAAAAAGAGCGGGTTCTGAAGAAGCAAGAAAAAATTTATTACCACGATTTTATGTAAATAATAAATTTTTTGAAGCCATTTTTGGTGGAAATACGATTGATGTAAAACCAAGCGGTTCAGTAGAAGTAGATTTAGGAATTCGATTTACTAAACAAGACAATCCTTCTTTTTCACCAAGAAATAGAAAAACGACCGCCTTTGATTTTAATCAACGAATTTCAATGGGCTTACAAGGAAAAGTAGGAACAAGATTGAATGTAAATATTAATTATGATACGCAATCTACGTTTGCTTTTCAAAATTTAATTAAATTAGATTACGCACCAACGGAAGACGATATTTTACAAAAAATTGAAGTTGGTAATGTGAGTTTCCCAATTTCGAATTCTTTAATCCGTGGGGCACAAAGTTTATTTGGTGTAAAAGCGCAATTTCAATTTGGAAAAACAACTTTAACGGGTGTATTCTCGGAACAAAAATCGCAATCAAAATCCATAACTACTCAAGGTGGTGGAACCATTCAAGAGTTTGACTTTTTTGCCTTAGATTATGATTCTGATAAACATTATTTCTTATCACAATATTTTAGAAATAATTATGACAATGCTTTAAGAAATTATCCTGTTATAGATTCTCGTGCGAAAATTACCAGAATTGAAGTTTGGATTACCAACAGACAAAACAGAGTTACCACTACAGATAACAACTTAAGAAACGTAATTGCTTTACAAGATTTAGGTGAATCAAAATTAACTACTACTCCAGACAATGAAGTTGTGGGTACAGATTTAACTCTAAACCCAACTTTTTTTAATGAGCCAATTGATTCACCAACAGATAATAAAAATAACAAGTTCAATCCAGCTACAATCGGTCAAGCAGGTAGTTTTTTAACACCGGCAATTAGAGAAATCGCAACAGCTTCAACAGGTTTTAATTTAATAGCTAATACTACAAGTACCTTTTCTGAAGGAATTGATTATTCGAAATTAGAAAACGCCAGAAAATTAGCCACTACAGAATATACGTTTCACCCACAATTAGGATACATTTCCTTAAATCAGAAATTACAAAATGATGAGGTTTTAGCAGTAGCGTATCAATACACCATTGGTGGAGAAGTGTATCAAGTAGGGGAATTTGCAAATGATGGTTTAGAATCTACAACAGTTGATCCAGCAGGAGTGCCAACCACACAAGCGTTACTTTTAAAAATGTTAAAAGGAAGTTTAATCAATGTAAGTGAGCCAAGTTGGGATTTAATGATGAAAAACATCTATCAAATTCCAGGTGGAAATCAATTGCAACAACAAGATTTTAAATTTAATATTTTATACCAAGATCCTTCACCTTTAAATTATATTACACAAGCTGGTATTGATGCATTGCCATCAAATGTTGCTAACACACCTTTATTGAAAGTATTTAATTTAGATAAATTAAACTTCACGAATGACCCACAACCAAATGGAGATGGATTTTTTGATTTTTATCCAGGAATTACAGTAGATTCTCAATACGGAAGAATTATTTTCACTACGGTTGAGCCATTTGGTAAACACTTATTTAATAAATTAGATGTTACTACGTTAACGGAAGATTATGACGCGCCACTTTCATACAACTCTAATCAATCAAAATATGTTTTCAGAACTTTATATAAATCTACACAAGCCGCTGCCTTACAAGAAAGTTCTAAAAACAAATTCAAATTAAAAGGAAGTTTTAAATCTTCTGCAGGCGATGGTATTTCTTTAGGTGCTTTTAATGTGCCGCAAGGAAGTGTTGTGGTTACTGCTGGTGGTAGAGTTTTAGTAGAAGGGGTAGATTATACCGTAAATTATCAAGCGGGTAGAGTACAAATTTTAGATCCGTCTTTAATGGCTTCTAATACACCAATAAATGTGTCATTAGAAAATAATTCGGTTTTTGGACAACAAACCAAACGATTTTATGGTTTAAATGTAGAACATAAATTTAATGAGAAGTTTTTAATAGGCGGTACCTTTCTTAAAATGACAGAACGACCTTTTACTCAAAAAGCGGATTACAATCAAGAATCGGTAAATAATACCATTGTTGGTTTAAATACTAATTTTTCAACTGAAGTTCCTTTTTTAACAAGGTTGGTAAATAAATTACCAAATATTGAAACAGAAGCACCTTCTAATTTGTCTTTCCGTGGAGAATTTGCTTATTTGTTTCCAAATGCACCAAAAGCTGCAGATTTCAATGGCGAACCTACTTCTTATATTGATGATTTTGAAGGTACCCAATCTAATATCGATTTAAAATCGCCTTTAGCTTGGTCTTTAGCGAGTACGCCAATAGGTTTTGGTGGTGAATTAAATGAAGATGACCGAGTGTATGGATATAAAAGAGCCAAACTTTCTTGGTATAATATTGATCCAGTGTTTTACGTTGACAAGCCTGCAGGAATTGATGATAACGATATTTCTACGAATAAAACCAGACGTATTTTTAGTCAAGAATTATTTCCAAATACGGATATTCCTCAAGGACAAACCAATGTGATTAATACGTTAGATTTAACGTATTATCCAAGAGAGCGTGGACCATACAATTACAATCCAGTTGCAGCCACAAATAACCAATTTCCTGCTATTGATGCTCCAAATAATTGGGGAGGAATTATGCGTGCCATTAATACCACAAATTTTGAACAATCTAATGTTGAATATGTCCAGTTTTGGATGATGGATCCCTATTTCGGAACAACGACAGATGTTACAAATCCTTCAAATATCGGAACATTAACCTTAAATTTAGGAGAAATTAGTGAGGATATTTTAAAAGACGGAAGAAAATTATATGAAAATGGATTGCCAGAAAATGGTGGTGCACAGCCAACGTATTCTACAAACTGGGGTAAAGTACCTGCTTCTCAATCATTAATTTATGCATTTGATACGAATGAAGCCAATAGAGGGGTTCAGGATGTTGGTTTAAATGGTTTAAATGACGCTGAAGAAAGAATTAAACACCCCGCTTTTGCTGCTTTTAATGATGCTTCTGCTGATAATTATCAATATTATTTAAATACTACCGGAACTATTTTAGATCGCTATAAAAATTATAATGGTTTAGAGGGAAACTCGCCAATAACAGTAACCGATACAAATAGAGGAAATTCAACGATTCCAGATGTGGAAGATTTGAATAGAGATAACACTATGAATACGATAAATGCGTATTATAAATTTAATATTCAAGTTGCTCCAAATCCAGTTGTGGGACAAAATTACGTAGCTGATGTATTGACTACAACTGGTTCTGTACCAAACGGAAATGCCATTCCAGTAAGATGGGTACAATATAAAATACCAATTTTAGAAGCTACTGCTGCAAATATTGAAGGGCCAATTACTGATTTTAGAACCATTCGTTTCATGAGAATGTTTTTATCTGGTTTTAACGATGAAGTAACGCTTCGTTTAGGATCCTTAGATTTAGTAAGAGGTGAATGGAGAAGATTTGTATATACTTTAGATGCATTAGATTCTGATGTGTCAAATGATGATACAGGTTTTGATGTAGTAGCTATAAATGTTCAGGAAAATGCAAACAGAAGCCCTATTCCTTATGTAGCTCCTCCTGGAGTAGATAGAGAACAATTGTATAATAACAATACGGTTATTAATCAAAATGAACAATCTTTATCTTTAAGAGTGTACAAAAAAGACCCTGGAAATGTAGGTTTAGGAGGATTAGAAGAAAACGATGCAAGAGCTGTGTTTAAAAATGTAAATGTCGATATGCGTCAGTACAAAAAACTACGTATGTTTTTACACGCCGAGCCTTTAAAAGTAGATTTAGGAAGTGGCACAGATTTAAAAGATGACGAATTAGTTGCATTCATTCGTTTAGGGAATGATTTTACAGATAACTTCTATCAAATTGAAATGCCGTTAAGAGTAAGTTCATTAAGTGCCAGAACAGCAGAAGATATTTGGTTAGCAGATAACGAAATTGAATTGCCTTTGGCCTTATTATCTAAAATTAAAAGTTTAAATCTTGCAGGTGCAGGATCTATTATTCCAGATGCAAACGGAATTGCTTTTTTAAACGAAAGTGCTTTAGGTTCATCAAAAAGTAGATTAAATATTGGTATCAAAGGAAATCCAAATTTCGGGCAAGTAAGAACGTTAATGATTGGGGTAAAAAACCCAAACCCTGCAGCTACAGGCCCTTTAAGAGGAGAGGTTTGGTTCAACGAATTGCGTATGTCTGAAATAGATAACAAAGGTGGTTATGCTGCTGTAGCTAATTTAGATACAAATTTGGCCGATTTCGCCACTTTTTCTGCAACAGGTAGAATTAGTACTATTGGTTTTGGCGCTTTAGAACAAGGCCCAAATGAAAGAAGTCGAGAAGATGTGAAACAATATGACATCGTATCAAACTTTAATGTAGGACAAGTACTGCCTAAAAAATGGAAATTAAATTTACCATTTAATTATGCTGTAGGCGAACAAATAATTACACCAAAGTATGATCCTTCATTTCAAGATTTAGAATTAAAAGAAGTAATAGCTGCGGAATCAAATCAGAATAAAAAAGAAGAAATTAAAAATCGTGCCATAGATTATACAAAGCGAACTAGTGTGAACTTCATTGGTGTTAAAAAAGACAGAGGCGACAAACAAAAACAACATTTTTATGATGTAGAAAATATTACACTTTCATATTCTTTCAACGAAATGTTACATCACGATTTCCAAGTTCAAAATTTGGTAGATCAACAACAAAAAACTTCTTTAGATTATTCGTATTCATTTAAAGCAAAATCTATAGAACCTTTTAAGAAGAATAAATTTTTCAAGAAAAACGGATATTATAAAGCAATAAGCGATTTCAATTTTAACTTTTTACCAAGTAACGTTACATTTAATTCGAATATTATAAGACAATTTAATCGTCAGCAATTCAGGTTAATTGATGTTCAAGGTATTGGTTTGGATCCGTTGTACAGAAGAAATTATTTTTTCAATTATCAGTATGGCGTAAATTTCCCAATTACTAAATCATTAAAATTAAATTATACAGCCGCGAACAATAATATCGTACGTAATTATTTTGATACACAAAATAACCCAATTAACGATTTAGATATTTGGAATGATTACTGGAATTTTGGTACAGCAAACACACACAACCAACAAATAACAGCTAATTACGATTTACCAATTAATAAAATTCCAGTTTTAAATTTTATTAAAACGTCTTACGTGTACACAGGTGATTATAGTTGGCAACGTGCTTCAGATGCCTTTTCAACTTTTCAAGCCTTGGACGGAACAACCTATCAATTAGGAAACACCATTCAAAATGCGAATTCACATAAAATAAATGCTGGATTAGATATGAATATGTTCTATAAATATATAGGATTAACAGCTAAAAAACAGAAAAAACAACCTGCAAATACTAAAAAAGCACCACCAAAACCAGGTGAAAAAGTAACCAATACGACACCAAAACAACCTCAAACAGAAGAAAGAAATGCCTTTGCTAAATTTGGAATTGGATTATTAACTTCTGTTAAAAATATTCAAGTAAATTATTCAGAATCTGGTGGAACTTTATTGCCTGGTTATTTACCAGGTTTAGGGTTTTTTGGAAGTTCAAAACCTACTTTAGGATTTGTTTTTGGAGATCAAGCTGATATTCGATATGAAGCAGCTAAAAGAGGTTATTTAACAAATTATCCTGAATTTAACCAGAGTTTTTCTCAAATTAAAACTAAAAAATTAGATTATTCTGCGAGATTAGAATTGATACCCGATTTAGGAATCGATATTAATGCAGAAAGAAATATTACTGAAAATTACTCAGAACAATATGATGCGGTTGGCGGAAACTATCAATCAAGAGCGCCTTTTAGTACAGGAAATTTTAGTATTTCTACCGTGATGATAAAAACAGCTTTCAAAGCCAGCGATGAAAATGAATCTGAAATTTTCGATAGATTCCGAAAAAACAGATACGCAATTGCAATTCGTTTAGCTGAAGATTATTATGGAACAGCAAACTTCCCAAGAGATTTAGATGGTTATCCTGCTAAATTTGGTAAAAATAGTCAACGTGTTTTAGTTCCAGCTTTTTTATCTGCTTATTCAGGTGTGAAAACGGATAAAGTACAAACGGGTTTATTTTCTAATTTTCCGTTACCAAACTGGACGTTAAAATATACAGGTTTTATGAAGATGTCTTGGTTTAAAGATAATTTCAAAAAATTCTCGATACAACATGGTTATCGTTCAAGTTATAGTGTAAACGCATTTAGAAGTAACTTAAATCCAAGTCCAACGGATACAAAAGGAAATTTATTTCCAGAAATCATTACTTCAAATGTCAATTTAACAGAGCAATTTAATCCGTTAATTAACGTAAGTTTTGAGTTGAAAAACTCTTTTAATGTGATGGCTGAAGTTAAAAAAGACAGAAGTTTGAATATGAGTTTTGACAACAACTTATTAACCGAAGTACAAGGAAATGATTATACAGTTCGTTTAGGATACAGAATTAAAGGCGTTCAAATTAACTCAAAATTAGCAGACAACGCCCAAGGAATGATAAAGAGTGATATCAATTTAAAAGCAGATTTTACATTAAGTAAAAAAATGACTATTGTACGATATTTAGATTATAACAACAATCAATTAGGTGGTGGACAGAACATTTGGTCATTTAAATTAACAGCAGATTATTCTTTCAGTAAGAATTTTACAGCTATTTTCTTTTACGATCATCAGTTTTCTAAAGCGGTTATATCAACAGCTTTTCCGTTAACAAATATTCGTTCTGGATTTACTTTACGATATAATTTTGGAAATTAAAAATTAAAAATTAATAGTAAATTTTAAGAATATAATTTACATTTGTCAAAATAAAAACACAATTAATAAGATGAATATACCAGCGAATTTAAAGTACACAAAAGACCACGAATGGGTTTCAATTGATGGCGATGTAGCAACTGTAGGAATTACTGATTTTGCTCAAAAAGAATTAGGAGATATCGTTTACGTTGAAGTAGAAACATTAGACCAAACTTTAGGCAAAGATGAGGTTTTTGGAACTGTGGAAGCAGTTAAAACGGTTTCAGATTTATTTTTACCATTAAGTGGAGAAATTATTGAATTTAATGACGATTTAGAGAGTAATCCAGAAGCTGTAAATTCTGACCCATATGGTGCAGGATGGATGGTAAAAGTAAAAATATCTGATGCTTCTGAAGTAGCACAATTACTATCAAGTGAAGATTACACGGCACTTATTGGGGCATAATTTTTTTAAAATAAGCGCTATTTTTTGGACACTATTAATTTTTTATTTGTGTTTAAACGATACGCCAAGTTTGCCAATAATTTCCTTTGAAAATATAGATAAAATTATACATTTTGTATTCTATTTTGTATTTGTTTTCTTATGGATTATGAGTTTAAAACACATTTCATTACGATATTTTTTAATTGTGCTTTTCATAGCGATAGTATTAGGAATTAGTATTGAATTTTTACAAGAAAACTTTACACAAAACAGGGCTTTTGATTGGTACGATATTGTTGCAAATGCCTTAGGCGCTATAACAAGTTTTATATTAGTAAAATCTTACCACGTAATACAAAACAAAAACATCTCACATTAGTTGAGATGTTTTTTGTTTAATCAATACATTCATATAATGAATATAAAACATTACTTAGATTCAACGTATTTAAAAACAGCCAAACAAGCGGGTGTTTCTGAAAAAGAAAACAATCAAATTGTTCATGATTTTGTACAAGAAGCAATTGAAGAAAAGTTTATGTTAGTTATGCTTCGTCCAGATAAAATTGTTGATGCTAAGAAGCAATTAGTAGCTGCCGCTTCAAAAGTGTTAATTGGCACCGTAATTGGATTTCCAGAAGGCACTTTTTCTATTGATGAAAAAATAAATGAAGCCAAAACCGCCATTGAAAACGGTGTAGATGAATTGGATTTTGTAGTTAATTTTGAAGCTTTTAAATTAGGTGATATTGATTTAGTAAAACAAGAAGTGCTGCAAGGAACAAAATTAGCGTTAGCGCATCGTAAAAAAATCAAGTGGATTATTGAAGTTGCAGCGTTAAATGGCTCGCAAATTATTCAATTGACTTCATTAATAAAAAATGTAATAGTTGCTAACTTTACTGAAAAAGACTTCGATTCGGTTTTTGTGAAATCGTCTACAGGATTTTATAAAACTTCAAACGGATTACCAAATGGTGCTACATTCCCTTCAATTATTGCCATGTTGGAAAATGCATTTCCACTACAAGTGAAAGCTTCTGGTGGCATTAAAACAAAAGAAGAAGTGCTTCATATGATACAATTAGGCGTAAAACGAATTGGAACTTCTGCTGCAAAATCCATTTCAGATGGGGAATTGAATTCTGGAAATTATTAAATTATAAATTTTGAATTTGCTTTACTAAGTATTGCGAAAACCAAAATCTTCTTACTATCTTTGCACTCGATTAAAAATTCACTTTTGAAAACAACTACCGTCACATTAAAATCGATTTTCTTAGATTTTAAAGAAATTACAAAAGCTGGCTTAGCAATAAGTGTAGTGTTTTCTTCTATTGTGGGGTATTTGTTAGGTTTTTCAGATAAACATCCTTTTAGTGTTATTACATTAATATTATTAGCCATTGGCGGCTATTGTATGGTGGGCGCTTCTAATATTTTTAATCAAGTTATTGAAAAAGATTTAGATGCGAAAATGGACAGAACAAAAAATCGTCCTGTACCGTCAGGTCGAATGTCTGTGAATACTGCATTAACTTTAGGTTTTGTATTAACGTGTATTGGTTTGGTCGTATTGTATTTTATCAATCCAAAAACGGCAATGTTTGGGGCTATTTCTATATTTATGTACGTAAGTTTGTACACGCCATTAAAAACATTAACGCCTTTATCTGTTTTTGTAGGCGCTTTCCCAGGTGCTATTCCTTTTATGTTGGGTTGGGTAGCCGCTACAGGGAGTTTCGGAATAGAAGCAGGAACCTTATTTTTAATTCAGTTTTTTTGGCAATTTCCACATTTTTGGGCAATAGGTTGGTTTTTATTTGAAGACTATGAAAAAGCCGGTTTTTTTATGTTGCCAACAGGAAAACGAGATAATAAAACAGCCATTCAAATTATTTTATATACTTTTTGGTTAATGTTTGCATCTATTTTGCCAGTATTTCGCTTTACCGGTGCTTTGCAATTGTCTGTAGCAGCAGCAGTTGTGGTTTTTTTGTTAGGTTGTTGGATGCTATTTTTTGCTATAAAATTATATAAAAATAGAGATGCAAAAACTGCAAAAAAATTAATGTTAGTAAGCGTAACTTACATAACTTTGTTGCAAATTATATATGTAATTGATAAATTTGTATAATTCAATAAATAAACAATAAAAAACACAAAATGTCTATATTTAAAATGTGTTTAAACAAATAAAAATGAAAAGTAGTTCAGAACAAGAAGCTTACGATAAAAAAGCAAAAACATATAAAATGCTGTTGTATTTTGCAATGATAAGCATAATAATGATTTTTGCAGGATTAACCAGTGCATTTGTGGTGAGCAAACAACGCCCAGATTGGTTAAAAGAATTAGTAATTCCTGCTACATTTACATATAGTACAATAATATTGCTAATAAGCAGCGTTACTTTTTATTTGGCAAAAAGAGCCATTAAATCTAACAATTATTCTCTAACAAAAGTATATTTGTTACTTACGTTAGCATTAGGAATATCATTTGTCTATCTTCAATTTAAAGGATTTGATTTGTTGTTTAATCAAGGGTTAGTTCCTTTTGGTTCTTCAAGTAAAGTTACGGTCTCTTTTTTGTATGCATTTGTGTTTGTACATGTGGCACACTTGTTTGGAGGTATGATTTCATTAATTTATGTAATTTATAATCATTATAAACAAAAATACAATTCCTCGCAATGCCTTGGTATTGAGCTAAGTGGCATCTATTGGCACTTTATGGATTTTATTTGGGTTTACTTGTTTTTATTTTTCTATTTTTTCAAATAGAAAAAAATCAATAAATTTGGGAACTTTTTAACAATAACTATTATATGAGCGCTACGGTTAATAATGAACACGCTTTAGACGGAGGTCCAGGACCAATGGGAGCCACTTATGGTAAAATGATGATGTGGTTTTTCATCGTATCAGATGCTTTAACCTTTTCAGGTTTTATCGCTGCTTACGGATTTTCTAGATTTAAATTTATCGAAACTTGGCCAATTGCCGATGAGGTATTTACCCACTTTCCATTTTTGCATGGTGTAAACGCACCTATGTATTATGTGGCATTGATGACGTTTATCTTGATCTTTTCATCAGTAACGATGGTTATCGCTGTTGATGCAGGTCATAAATTACAAAAAACAAAGGTTGCTGTTTATATGTTACTTACAGTAATTGGTGGTTTTATGTTCTTAGGTTCTCAAGCTTGGGAATGGAAAAATTTCATCAAAGGTGAATATGGTGCAGTAGAAACTTCTGGAGGTGCTATTTTACAATTTGTGAAAGTAGATAAATCTGAAAAAACAGGATACAAAAGAGTTAAATTAGAAGAATTTGCAGCTACTTTGCCTGAAGAAAGAGAGCAGTTAACAAGAGATAAAGGGGTTTGGTTTATGGAAGAAGACCACGAATTACCACAATACTCTGTTAATGAAGTAATGGCTGGATTTAAATCACATCCTGAAATTTTGGTAAGAACTGAATTCATTACAAATAAAAAAGAAAAAACAGTGCTTTCTCGTGAAGAATCAGAAAACAGATTGAAAGATGGTGTTCTAGTTGTAGAAGGGGCTAGTTTAATCAGAAACGAGTACGGTCATAAATTATTCGCAGATTTCTTCTTTTTCATTACAGGTTTCCACGGTTTCCACGTATTTTCTGGAGTTGTATTAAATATCTTAATTTTCTTTAATGTATTATTAGGTACTTACGAACGAAGAAAAAGTTACGAAATGGTTGAGAAAGTTGGTTTATATTGGCACTTTGTCGATTTAGTATGGGTGTTTGTATTTACATTCTTCTATTTAGTTTAATTTTTAGTAAAAAGAAAATATTATGGCACACGCACATGAATCAAACATGAAAAGAATCTGGACAGTATTCGGAATCTTATCTATCATTACAACAGTTGAAGTTTATTTTGGTATTACAAAACCAGATGCTTTATTTTTTGGAACTTTTATTAAAATGAGTTTACTTAACTGGTTGTTTATTATTTTAACAATCGTAAAAGCATATTATATTATGTGGGCTTTTATGCACTTAGAAGGTGAAAAGAAAAGTTTGCGCTGGTCTATTGTAGCTCCACTAGTTTTTTTAATATCATATATTTGTTTAATCTTTTTAGTTGAAGGAGATTATATATATGAAGTATTTAAAAATGCACATTACAAATGGATTTTTTAATAAAATAAATAATAATAATCCCGTTCCGATTTATATTGGAACGGGATTTTTTTTATCTTTGTATATCAATATTTAACTTTTCTGTAGTGAAAAAATATATCGTATTAACTGTACTCTTCATATTGCCTATTGTGGCGTATATGTTTTTCGCAACAGCCTCGCACAATTCCTTATTTCTACCGGTTATTTCAAAAAATCACGCCGAGCTTTCTACTCAATTTGTTTCTTTGAATGGGGAGAGAGTGGTTTTAGATAAAAATATTACTGTTTTAGGTTTTCCAGGAAGCAATATTGAAGAAGTAAAAGCAAATTTATTTAACTTAAATCAGAAAATTTATAATAAATATGGCGGCTTTAAAGATTTTCAAATGGTGATGATTTTACCAGATGGCAATCAAGAAAAAATTAAAGCCATTATGTTAGAGTTTAGAAGACTCTCTAATGATTTAAAAAATTGGCATTTTCTTTTCGGAAATCCTGAAGCTATTGAAACGTACTATAATACCTTTAAATTTAAAAATAAATTAGATGCATTTACAGGTACTCCTTTTGTGTATATTTTAGATAAAGAAAAAAGCTTAAGAGGAAGAAAAGGTCAGAAAATTAAAGGTAAAGTAGAATATAGAGAATGCTATAACACCATTTCTGCTGCAGAGTTACATAATGAAATGTCAGATGATGTTAAAATATTACTTCGCGAATACCGTTTGGCACTTAAAAAGAACAAACGTAAAGATGATTTTAGAGATAAAATTGAACAAGAGGTAATTAAAAAGTAATCAGTCAACAGTTTTTAGTGTTCAGTTAAGAGTAAAGAAAAAAATATCATCATGAAAAAAAACACATACATTGGAATCTCATTTATTGTTTTATTGTTTGGAATTTGGACAGTAAAAGAATTAACTGAAAGATTTAAAGATAGCGGTTTAGAAAAATTAGCTAAAGTACCTTCTTTTGAACTAACAGATCAAAACGGTAAGAAAATATCAGATAAATCATATTTGGGAAAAGTCTATGTGGTTGAATTTTTCTTTTCATCTTGTCCAACAATATGTCCGAAAATGAATCAAAATATGTTGCAATTGCAAGAAAGTTTTTATGGCGACTTAAATTTCGGAATTGCTTCTATCACCATAGATCCCGAAAATGATACAGCAGCCGCCTTAAAAGAGCACGCTAAATTATTAGGTGTAAAACATTCGAATTGGCATTTTTTAACAGGTGATTATGAGTATATTATGAGTATTGCAAATAAAGGGTTTAATATATTTGCCGGTAAAAATGATAAAGTACAAGGTGGTTTCGAACATTCAGGACTTTTTGCCCTAATTGATAAAGAAGGAAATATCAGATGTAGAAAAGATAAATTTGGAAACCCAATTATGTATTACGATGGCCTTGAACAATCTGGAATTGATGCTATTAAAGAAGATATTAAATTATTATTAAAAGAGTGATTATAAAAACTAATAACTTATTATATGAATTTTAGAAATTAATATAATTTCTTCAATCTATGTTTAATAAAAAAAAATATAAAATGGAAAACAACATCGAAACAAAATACAATAAACTAATAACAGCTGTATCTATTATAATTCCAATTGCTGTAGCTGCTTTATTTGGTGTGAATTTAAGAAAATTAGGGTATGATGTGGAACCTTTAAACTTTTTGCCACCTATCTATGCAACTATTAACGGAATTACAGCGGTTTTATTAGTTGTTGCAGTTTTAGCAATAAAAAACGGTAAAAGAAAGCTACACGAATATTTAATGAAAACAGCTATTGCTTGTTCTTTAGCTTTTTTATTAATGTATGTGGCGTACCATATGACTTCAATTTCCGCTGTGTTTGGTGATACAAACCATAATTCTATCTTAGAAGAATCAGAAAGAATAGCAATTGGTTTTGAAAGATATAATTATTTGTTTATCCTCATCACACATATTTCACTTTCAGTAATTATTATTCCTTTGGTATTAATTACGTATGTTCGAGCTTTAGCGTATCGATTTGATAAGCATAAAAAATTAGCAAGAATTACTTTCCCTATTTGGTTATATGTTGCCGTGACAGGTGTGGTAGTTTACGTTATGATTGCACCTTATTATGTTAAGTAAATTTAAGAATATAGAATATAGAATAAAGAATATAGAAGTTGAGCGTAGTATTTATGTTCTATGTTCTATTTTCTATTCTCTATTTTCTCAAAGTCAATGTGCTATGTGCAGAGCTTCTCTTCAAAACGAAGCTAACAAATCTGTTGCCGAAGGTGTAAATGACGGAATTGTGTATTTAATGGCAATACCGTATATCTTAGTAGCAGGTGTTTTTTACGCAGTATGGCGATTAAAACAAAAGAAAAAAGAAGTTAAAGCGTAATTTCAAAAACGCAATCCAAATACACCACAAACTTGTCACCCTGAAAGGGTCTCACGTAAAATTTTCTTGTAATATAGTTTTAAATAGTGCGATAAGAGATGCTTTCAGCATGACAAGATAGTGTATAATTGCACCTTCATAGATTTTTAATTTTGCCTAATGCCTAATGCCTAATGCCTAATTCTATATTCCTTATACCCTTTGCCTAATCCCTTTTACCTATACCTATTCCATTCCATCAATTGTAATTTTCATTGAGCCTGATGAAGTAATAAAAGCAACAATGCCACTTTCAGTAAGTTCCATTTTTTCAAACACAAAATCGTTTAATTTTCCGTTTACAAAAACACCTTTCATTGGTGAGTAATTTGTTAAATAAGGAAGCATATTTTTCTTTCCTTCCTCTAAATTAGGTTGAATAGAATACTTGCAATTCTCTTTTATTTTATTCAAAATTACACCTTGTAACAACCAGTTTGCTGTTCGAGTTAAGATGCCTTTTGTATTTAAAACATAATCCATTTCTTCAAAATAAATTTCCTTTGTTTCTGTTTTATATTTTGGAATTCCCGCTAAATATATTGTTCCGTTTACTGATCCAAGCATATCTAAAGCAATAATCATTTTTCCGTCTTTATACCATAAAGTTACTTTTTGAACGGTGATTTTTCTTTTCCCAGAACCAAATTCTTGTCCCATAAAATTTTTCGTCATAATTCTACTTGCACTTTCATAAGTAGAGACTGCCGCTACAGAAGCATTAAAATCGGATGGAATTTTAGCAACCGCTTTTGATACAATTTTAGTTTTGTCAAATCCGCTTTTTGGTTTTTGTCCAATTAAAGTTTGCATCTGACATTTTAATCCTAAATTCATTGTAATTTTAGAATTACTCAAAACCGCATTTGTACTATACATTTCATTTGGAACCAATTTGAACCAAGTTTCATACGTTTCGTTTGCCATAAAAGGTGTAGAAAGCGTTTCTAAAACTTGTAATACTTGCGTTTTAAAATCACAACTTTTATTTATCGCCTCATCAATCATTTTGGCTATTTTTCCCTTAAAAATGGATAAAGTTGGATTGACGATATAGGTAATAGGCACATTTTTCCCTGCTACTAAAATACTTGGACTTTCGCTCCATTCAAAATCTTCAATTTTAGAAGTTGTGTTTAGTTTCCAGTTGGCAAAATTGGCTTTACTGCTTAGGGTTATGGTTCCGTTTATATTTAGTTCTCTTGTGTCGTTTAGACCCATAAATTCGGTTCCGTATTTTATTTTTGCCCAAATTTTTAAAGGAATTTCCGAAACAATTTCGCCGTTTTTTTCTACCAATTTAATATCAGAAGTTTTCCAAATTTTCATTTCTGTTTTATCGTCATTTAAAATGGTATCAGCATAAATTAAACCTTTTACGTTTTTATTTAAATGATATTCCACTTCCTTTATACTCACTTCCATCGGCATAGCAATTAGCGATGTTTTATTGCTGTACACAATTGGCGCATTGTTACTAGGCTCTGGTTTTAGCGCTTCTATTTTTTTTGAGGTACTGCAGCTAAATAGAACCATATTAATAATTCCAAAAAGTAAAATTTTTATTTTCATAATAAATGAGTTTGCAATAAAAGGTGTAGAGAAAACATAAATAAAGGAGAAATATTGTTTCTCAATTTAAAATATTTCAGGTATAAAAGTAAAATTTTAATTCTAAAGTGTAACATTTTTTATAAATATTGGTCAAATAGTAAAACAATTTATAAAATGAAGTCAGTACATTTCATATTAATATTATTTATCGCAAGTGTTGCTTCTTTTGCCCAAGAAAAAAAATGGACATTAAAAGAATGTATTTATCATGCAATTCAAAACAATATTACCATAAAACAATCCGAGTTAGATTTGCAAACTTCAGCGATTGTGAAAAAAGATGCCATTGGAAATTTTTTACCAAATGTATCAGCATCAACATCGCATTCTTGGAATATTGGTTTAAATCAAAACATTACAACGGGTTTATTAGAAAATCAAACGACGCAATTTACCTCTGCCAATTTAAATGCAAACGTGGATATTTTTAAAGGATTGCAAAACGTAAATCAGTTAAGAAAAGCCAATTTAGCTATCATTGCTTCTCAATATCAGTTAACGAAAATGCAAGAAGATATTGCGTTAAACGTTGCCAATGCTTACTTGCAGATTTTATTTAATAAAGAAAATTTAAAAGTTCAAACCCAACAAAAGTTACTTAATACGAAACAATATAACAGAACGGTTGAATTAGTAGATGCAGGAAATGTTCCAAAAGGCGATTTGTTAGATATCCAAGCTACTATGGCTACAGGAAATCAGCGTGTTATTGTAGCCGAAAATACCTTATTATTGTCTAAATTGAGTTTGGCACAATTATTACAGATTGAAGATTTCCAGAATTTTGATATTTCGGAAGATGATATGCCTTCGATGTTGTCAACGGTTTTAAACGAAACGCCAGAAGCGGTAATCGCAAAAGCTAAAGAAAACAGAACGGAATTAAAAATTGCTGAAACAAATGTAGCACTTGCGCAAAAAGATATTTCTATTGCAAAAGGAGCATATTTACCTAGTTTAACCGGCTTTTATGGCTTCAATACAAGAGCATCAAATTCCAATGGATATCAAGTTGTGAATGGTGTGCCTTACATAACGAGTCCAAAACCTTTGTTTGATCAGTTTAGCACCAATAAAGGTCAGAATTTTGGTTTATCGCTAAATATTCCAATTTTTAATGGTTTTGCTGTGAAAAATAATGTAGCTCGTACCAAAATTGCATTAGCGAAAAGTCAGTTAGCCAAAGAGCAACAAGAATTAGATATTGAGCGTAATGTATTTACGGCTTATACGGATACAAAAGCCGCAAAAGAAAGTTATGAAGCTGCGTTACAAATTGTAAAAGCACGAGAATTAGCTATGCAATACGCAAAAGACAGATACGAAATTGGTATGATGAATATTTTTGATTACAACCAATCTCAAACTGCTTTCGTAAACGCACAATCAGAAGTATTAAGAACCAAGTATGATTATATTTTTAGAATTAAAATTTTAGAATTTTATTTCGGAATTCCACTTATAGTAAAACAATAAAGCCATGTCAAGAAAAAAATTATTTATCATTTTAGGAAGTGTAGTTGCAGTGATTGTACTATTAATTATTCTTAAAAAATCAGGAAAAATTGGAAATAACGACGACAGTAAAATTGTAGAAGTTTCTAAAGCAGAAACGATGACGATTATTGAAACCGTTTCGGCAACTGGTAAAATTCAACCAGAAGTTGAGATTAAAATTATGCCAGAAGTTTCAGGTGAAATTATTGCTTTAAACGTAAAAGAAGGGCAGGAAGTTAAAAAAGGACAATTATTAGTAAAAATCAATCCAGACATTTATACTTCTGGAGTTGACCGAACTGTGGCTTCTTTATCTACCTCAAAAGCAGGTGTTAGTCAAGCTGATGCTCAAGTTAAAGAAGCGAAAGCCAATTACGACAGAAATAAAAAACTGTACGATAAAGGCGTAATTTCTCGTGCAGAATGGGACAGAATTGTTTCTGCTTATGAAGTAGCAGTTGCCAGTAAACAATCAGCATATTATCAAATGAAATCGGCTTCGGCAAACGTAACTGAAGCAAGTGATAATTTAAAAAGAACTACCATTTTTGCACCTGCAGACGGAACCATTTCTAAATTAGATATTGAATTAGGAGAGCGTGTTTTAGGTCAACAGCAAATGGCTGGTACAGAAATGATGCGTATTGCCAACTTAAATAATATGGAAGTTGAAGTTGATGTAAATGAAAATGATATTGTAAAAGTAAGTATTGGCGATTCGGCAAAAATTGAAGTTGATGCTTATTTAAAAAGAAAGTTTGATGGTGTGGTAACAAGTATTTCTAACTCAGCAACAACAGGTTTAACAGCAGATCAAGTAACAAATTTTAAGGTAAAAGTTCGATTAGTAAAAGAATCGTACCAAGATTTATTAGAAGGAAAACCGGTGAGTTATTCTCCTTTTAGACCAGGAATGACAGCTACTGTTGATATTGAAACAAAAAGAAGTACAAATGTTTTAGCAGTTCCAATTAGCGCCATCGTAATTAAAGATGACACAACTTCAACCAAAAAAGATATTGTAGCTGAAATTGAAAAAGAAGAAGCAGAGAAAAAAGGAAATGCGCCTAAAAAAGATATTAAATTTGAATGTGTTTTTGTAAAAGTTGGCGATAAAGCCAAAATTAGAGTCGTAAAAACAGGGATTCAAGATGATACAAATATTGAAATTTTATCTGGTTTGAAAAAAGGAGATGAAATTATTATTGGACCGTACACTTTAGTTTCAAAAGACTTACTGCCAAATGATAAAGTAAGATTAGAAACCAAATCCGACCAAGATAAAAAAGCTAAAGAACAAAAAAGTTAGTTAAAACAGTTTTGATTTTAGAAAAGGCACAAGAAATTGTGTCTTTTTTTGTTACTTTGTGTATTAAATATAAAATAAAAATGGCTTTAATTCTGAATATAGAAACCGCTACAAAAAATTGCTCAGTTGCTTTATCAAAAGATGGTAGAACGCTTGCAATAAGAGAAATAGCAGAACAAAATTTTTCTCACGCTGAAAAATTACATATTTTTATTGAGGAACTTCTTTTAGAAACCAATGTAACATTAAAAGAAGTAAAAGCTATTGCTGTTAGTCAGGGACCAGGCTCGTATACGGGATTACGAATTGGGGTTTCTGCAGCAAAAGGTTTGTGTTATGCATTATCTATTCCGTTAATAGCTGTTGATACTTTAGAAATTTTGGCAAGAAAAATAAATATATCAAACGGAATTATTTTACCTATGATTGATGCCAGAAGATTAGAAGTATACAGTGCGTTTTTTGATAGTAATTATGCTAAAATTAGAGAAACCAAAGCGGAAATTATTGATGAAAATTCGTTTCAAGAGGAAACAGAAATATTACATTTAATTGGCGATGGCGCGATGAAATTTAAAGAAATATTAACGGATGAAAAATTTAAATATTATCCTGAAATGCAATTTCCTTCTGCTACCGAAATGAGTTTAATTTCCTTCCAAAAATTTCAAAATAAACAATTTGAAGATGTTGCTTATTTCGAACCTTTTTATTTAAAAGATTTTGTTTTAATTACTAAAAAATAAATTATAAAAACAAAAAAGGGCTGTTTACATTGTATAAACAGCCCTTTTTTTATTGTAAGAAAAAATTAGCCATTCATAGCTTCTACTATAATTGAATTATTTTTTAACATATCGCGTAACATATTTTCAATCCCATTTTTTAATGTAAATGTAGATGACGGACAACCGCTACAAGCACCTTGAAGTGTCACTTTCACAACATTTGTGCTTTCGTCATACGAGTTAAAAGTAATATTTCCTCCATCACTTTGAACTGCGGGTTTAATGTATTCTTCCAAAATATTAATAATTTGTTGAGAGGTAACATCTAAGTTATCAAAAAATTCTTCTTGCTTTATTTTGAAATTATCTGTTTTTTCAATTAAACTTTCGTCAACAACTAAATCGGTTTGTTCTAAATATTGTTTTAAAAAAGTTCTCAATTCTAATGTAATATCATTCCATTCGGCAATCTCATATTTTGTAATTGAAATGTAATTCTCATCAATAAAAACTTCTTTTACAAATGGGAAACTAAACAAATCTTTAGCTAAAGGTGAAGCTTTTGTTTCATCAATATTTTTACATTCTACCGCCGTATTTGTTAGTTTTTTATTGGCAACAAACTTAATAACAGCAGGATTTGGAGTAGATTCAGCATAAATCGTTATTGGATTTTTTTTCGTAACTGAATCTTCTATGATAATTTGGCCACCTTTTACTATAAAATCCTCAATTTGTTGCGCCACTTCTTCTTGAACATCTTCCCATTCCACTATTGAAAATTTTTCAATTGCAATAAAATTTCCTGAAATGTAAACTGATTTTACAAATGGAAGAAAAAATAATTGCTTCGCTAAAGGTGAGTTTGAAGTTTCATCAATGTTTTTAAATTCGAAATTTTGATTTCTAGTGATAAATTCTTCTAACTCAAATTTTACAATTGATAGATTATTTGTGCTTTTTATCGATATTTTACTCATTTTAGTGCATTTTTTTTACAAAGATATAAACATTCATTAAAGTAAAGTTATATATTTGAAGATTATAATTTTGTTAACACAACCACAACACATATAAAATGAAAAAAATTACATTATCTTTTTTTTTACTATTTTTTAGTGGGATATTATTCTCACAATCAATAAATGTTAATACTACTAC
>NZ_JAGNYF010000077.1 GCF_017985075.1 Flavobacterium sp. | reverse complement strand
CCATAAAAACGTTATTCCAAATTTCCACTACTTGCGGATGGTCGGCGTTGACTAAACTTCTTCCTGAAACTTCATTTCTTTCAGCATCTGAGCGTAAATCGATATGAATTTCAGAACAAGGACCACAAGGACCTTGGTCGCCCATTTCCCAAAAGTTGTCTTTTTTATTTCCTAATATAATTCGGTCTTCGGGTACAAATTGTTTCCAAATATCCCAAGCATCTTGATCGAAAGGCACATTATCTTCTGTACTACCTTCAAAAACAGACACATATAAACGGTCTTTTTCTAACTTTAAAACTTCCGTAAGAAATTCCCAAGCCCAAGGCAAGGCTTCTTTTTTGAAATAATCGCCAAAAGACCAATTTCCAAGCATTTCGAACATCGTGTGATGATACGTATCAAAACCAACATCTTCTAAATCGTTATGTTTTCCAGAAACACGCAAACATTTTTGAGTATCTGTGATTCGATTACTTTTTGGCGTACCATTTCCTAAGAAAAACTCTTTGAACTGTGCCATTCCTGAGTTATTAAACATCAGTGTTGGGTCGTCTTTTAATACAATTGGGGCAGATGGAACAATGGTGTGTCCTTTGCTTTCAAAAAATTGTAAATACGCTTTTCTTATGTCTTGTGATTTCATTTTTATGATATTGTATCGAATAATTTATTTGATTGAAATTCTAAAAAAATATTTCAAAATATGAAACAAAATTCAAGTTCTTTCGTATAATAAGTGTTACTTTGTTGTAACGTGCACAAAAATAGTAAATTTTAATGAAATCGCTAACAACAAAAAGTTTCTAAAAGGCAACTTTTTTGTAAAAGAATTTGTTTTAATTACTAAATTAGCCAATAAGGAAAATTAAGCTTTTGATTTATGTGTTAATTCCACAATAATCAATGAGAGAATAATAAAAAGAAAAAAATGCAAGTAAACTTACCAGAAAAAAGATATTATGGCATTGGCGAATTAGCGAAAGCATTTGATGTTAACGCATCATTAATTCGTTTTTGGGACAAAGAATTTGACGAAATAAATCCTAAAAAAAATGCAAAGGGCGACAGAATGTTTCGTCCAGATGATGTAAAAGTGTTGCAAATGATTTACCATTTAGTAAAAGAACGTGGTTTTACCTTAGAAGGTGCTAAAATTCATTTGAAAGAAGGTAAAAAGAAAACCTTGGACAATTTTGAAATCATAAATAAATTGGAAGGCATCAAAAACAAATTGCAAGAAATGAAAAAAGGACTTTAACAAAACAAAATGTTTAAAAAATGAAAACAATGAATAATTTATATAAAAAAATATTTGTTTTGTCATTTATTTTGGTGCTTTTTGGTAGTTTGCTGAAAATCTATCATTTGGAATTTGCAACCTTATTTTTGATGTTAGGATTATTTTCTACCTTGTGTTACATCGTGTTAGGCATCTATCAAATTAATCATTCTGTAAAATTAAAAAATAACGAAAAAGTATTCTGGACCATTGGTTTTATTTCTTTTAGCTTTATTACAGGATTATTGTATTATTTTAAAGAAAATCAAATTACATAAAAAAATTAACTTAAATTAAAATCAAAAAATTATGAAAAAGTGGATAATTCCAGTAGCAATTATTGGTGTATTAGTTTTATTAGCAATAAGTTCGTATAACGGATTAGTTGGTGTTCAGGCAGATGCCAAAACAGCTTGGTCAAAAGTAGAAAGTTCGTATCAAAGAAGAAATGATTTAATTGATAACTTAGTTAGAACCGTAAAAGGTTCTGCTGATTTTGAAAAATCTACTTTAGAAGCTGTAATTAATGCGCGTGCCAAAGCTACATCAATTACAATTGATCCAACAAATGTTACTCCAGAACAAATGGCTCAATTTCAACAAGCAAAAACTGCTGAAATGAGTTCTTTATCTAGACTTCTTGTTTCAGTAGAACAATATCCGAATTTAAAAACAACAGATGCTTTTAAAGAGTTACAATCCCAAATTGAGGGAACTGAAAATCGAATTAATGTGGAAAGAGATAGATTTAATGATTCAGTAAATATATACGATAAAAAAATTAAAACATTTCCATCGGTAATTTTCGCAAAATTGTTCGGATTCAATGAAATAGCTCGTTTTAAATCTGACGCTGGCGCTGAAAAAGCACCTAAAGTAGAATTTGATTTCGATAAAAAATAGTAAATATGTATAAATCCGAAGAATTTTTAACCAAATCGGAAGAAAAAGAAATTGTTTCTGCTATTGAGATTGCCGAAAAAAATACTTCAGGTGAAATTCGCGTACATATTGAAGCTAGAAACACTAAACCTTCTATAGAAAGAGCACAGGAGGTTTTTCATTTTCTTAAAATGGATGCTACCGAATTGAAAAACGGAGTACTTTTTTACATTTGTACCGAAACCAAAAGTTTTGCTATTATTGGCGACAAAGGCATTAATGATTTAGTAGGACAAGATTTTTGGAACTCTACAAAAAATCATATAATTGAAAAATTCAAAGAAGGCAAGTATAAAGAAGGTTTAATTAAAGGAATTTTAGAAGCTGGCATACAATTGAAAAAACATTTTCCATATGATGATGAAACCGACACAAATGAATTATCTAATGAAATATCTAAAAATTAATATGAGAAAATTAGTTTTATTCATTGCATTACTTATTGGTGTTGTTTCTCAAGCTCAACTAAAAATTCCAGCAAAACCTTCATTTATTCCTCCTGTAATAGATAGTACAAATACACTATCTATTCAAGAAAAAGAAAGTTTATATAAAAAATTAGCCATTTATTCTGATAGCACTTCTACAGAAATGTTTGTGATGGTTGTATCGACTACACAAGGTGAAGACATAGCAAGATATGGCACAGATTTAGCACAAAAGTGGAAAATTGGTCAAAAAGGAAAAGACAATGGAATCATTTTATTGATTGCTAAAGATGATCGTAAAATGACTATTCAAACTGGTTATGGTGTAGAGCATTTATTAACAGATGCCTTATCGAGAAGAATCATTGAAAATGTAATTAAACCCAATTTTAAAGAAAATCAATATTACCAAGGAATTGATGAAGGTACAAATGCTATTTTCAGAGTTTTAAAAGGTGAATTTAAAAACGATAAGCCTAAGAAAGAAGGTAGTTTTTTACCTATCTTAATAATCTTTGCCTTTGTGATTATTTTTTTAATCATCGCATCAAAAAATAAAGGAAAAAACGGAGGTAACTCTGGAGGATTTGGCGGACCCGATTTAATGGACATCATTATATTAAGTAGCTTGGGCCGCAGTAGTGGCGGAAGTTTCGGCGGCGGTTCATCTGGCGGTGGATTTGGTGGATTTGGCGGTGGAGGAAGTTTCGGCGGTGGCGGAGCAAGTGGTAGTTGGTAATTAAGTAATTAGTTGTCAAAAAATATAAACCTCAAAGAGTTTAAACAAAAAAAACCGATAATCACTTATCGGTTTTTTTTATATTATTTCTGTCTAAAGTAAATGTCTATTGGGACACCACTAAAGTTGTAGTTTTCTCGCAATTTATTTTCAATAAAACGTTTGTAAGGGTCTTTTACATATTGCGGTAAGTTGGCAAAAAATACAAACTGTGGTACCGGAGTAGGCAATTGCATACAATATTTAATTTTTACATACTTCCCTTTTAACGCTGGTGGCGGTTGGTTTTCAATAATTGGTAACATCAAATCGTTGAATTTTGATGTTGGTACTTTTTGTTTTCTGTTTTCAAAAACCTCAACAGCAGTTTCTAATCCTTTTAATAAACGTTGTTTTTCTAATGCAGATACGAATAGAATTGGCACATCTGTAAACGGTTGAATTTGCTCACGAATTTTACGCTCGTAATCTCTTGCGGTCATAGTATCTTTTTCTACTAAATCCCATTTGTTGACTAAAATTACAATTCCTTTTCTGTTTTTTTCAGCCAACCAAAAAATACTTTGATCTTGTCCTTCAAAACCACGAGTGGCATCAATTACCAAAATACAAACATCAGAATGTTCAATGGCACGAACCGAACGCATTACAGAATAAAATTCTAAATCTTCTTTTACTTTCGCTTTTCTTCTAATTCCGGCAGTATCTACCAAGTTAAATTCGAAACCAAAACGGTTATATGTAGTATCAATGGCATCACGAGTAGTTCCTGCAATATCTGTAACCACAAATCTATCTTCACCAATTAAGGCATTAATAATAGACGATTTTCCAGCATTTGGACGACCCACAACAGCAAAACGAGGTAAAGGATTTTCATCTTCAACGGCTTCTGGCATTTCAGGTAAAACTTCTACTAATTTATCTAATAATTCACCCGTTCCACTTCCATTCATAGCGCCAATAGTGAAATATTCGCCTAATCCTAAATTATAAAACTCTAACGCATCTGTAACACGTTTCGAATTATCAACTTTGTTCACGGCTAATAAAACAGGTTTAGTAACCTTACGTAGTAATTTCGCAACTTCATCATCCATTGGCGTAATGCCTTCTTCTACATCTACCATAAAAATAATGGCATCGCACTCATCTATTGCTAATTCTACTTGTTTTCTAATTTCGCCTTCAAAAATATCATCAGAACCTTTAATGTATCCACCTGTATCAATTACAGAAAATTCTTTTCCATTCCATTCACTTTTTCCATAATTTCTATCACGCGTAACGCCACTCACAGAGTCTACGATGGCATCTCTACGTTGGATTAAACGATTAAAAAGCGTAGATTTTCCTACATTTGGTCTTCCTACTATGGCTACAATATTATTCATTATTCTTATATTTTGTGCAAAGATAGTTTAAAAGTTGCGAGTTTAGGGTTAATAGTTAGGAGTTTTTGTAAGTAATACCAAACGCATTGCTCCAAACTAACTACTAAATTCTATAAACTAATTATTTATTATTACTTTTGATTGTATCCAAATCTTCGTAATTGAAAGGCGTTATTTCGCCAATCTTTATTCACTTTTACGAAAATTTCAATGTGTATTTGTTTATCGAAAAACAATTCTAAATCGGCACGAGCCTGCATTCCTACTTTTTTTAGGGCTGCACCTTTATGTCCGATAATAATTCCTTTCTGCGTATCGCGTTCTACCATAATGACAGAGCGAATTCTTATGATTTTTTCATCTTCTAAAAACTCTTCAGTTTCCACCTCAACTGCGTACGGAATTTCTTTATCGTAGTTTAATAAAATTTTCTCACGAATGGTTTCATTTACAAAAAAACGTTCTGGTTTATCTGTCAATGCATCCTTAGGATAATATGGTGGTGAAAGTGGCAATAAATCAACAATTCTATTTAGTACTTCTTTTACATTAAAGTTTTCTAAAGCCGAAATTGGGAAAATTTCAGCATTCGGAACCTTTGCTTGCCAAGTTTGTACTTGTTCTTCTAATAATTCTTGATTGGATTTATCAATTTTATTTAACAAAAGTAAAACTGGAATTTTAGCATTGATAATTTTATTGAAGAAGTCTTCGTCTTTTAATTCTTTTTCTCCAATTTCAACCATATAGATTAAAATATCGGCATCAGAAAAAGCACTTTTAACAAAATCCATCATACTGGTTTGTAAATCGTACGCAGGTTTAATAATTCCTGGCGTATCCGAAAAAACGATTTGATAATCTTCATCATTTACAATACCAAAAATTCTGTGACGTGTGGTTTGTGCTTTACTGGTGATGATAGACAACTTCTCGCCTACCATAGCATTCATTAAGGTAGATTTCCCCACGTTTGGGTTTCCGATAATATTTACAAAACCTGCTTTATGCGACATATAGTTTATTTTTTACAAAGGTACATAAAAAAGCCACTCGTTTCAGAATGGCTTCTTGTACAATATTATGTTAGTTATTTATTCTGCCGCAACTAATTTACTTGCGCTACGGTAAGTGAATTCGTTATAAATATGACGACGAGCAAAACGACCTGGTGATTCTGCGTTTACCATTTTCACATACGTATTTCTTGGCACACCAAAGTATTCGAATTTACTTCCATCTGCAAAGCTAATATACAGAACACCTTTGTCCATATAAAAATCAGCAATTTGTGAAGTTGTAGTTGTAGCTAAGTATTCTGCCTTTACTTTCTCTCTTGTTTCTGGAGCGATACTTACTAAAAAGTGGTAGGCTTCAATAATGTTTTTACTTCTTTCTTCAGCTGCTAAACGTTCAACTGGATCTGCAATAGTATCAGGATG
>NZ_JAGNYF010000030.1:15037-23980 GCF_017985075.1 Flavobacterium sp. | reverse complement strand
AACCTATGGGTGCAGAAAACGATGCGCTTTGGCAATTAGACGAAGCCGATACCGGAATTGAAAAGGCGTATTGTTGTATTGCCAGTACGGCTCGAGATTTTGCTCGTTTTGGAAAATTATACAAACAAAATGGGGTTTGGAATGGCAAGCAAATTTTACCACGCTCGTTTGTGGAAAAATCATTGCAACCGCGTTTTTCCGATAGTCCAGAATATGGTTATGGATGGTGGTTGCATCAAATAAACGGAAAGAAAATATATTACATGCGAGGACATTTGGGTCAATTTGTGATTGTCTTGCCAGAAGATGATGTTATTATTGTGCGATTGGGGCATTTAAAAGGCAAACAAACGACAACTGATCCTCATAGTAACGATTTGTATGTATATGTAGAAGAAGCTTTAAAAATGATTAATAAAAAGAAATAAATATGTTAGACACCATTCAATTAGACAATATTTTATTTTTAGATATTGAAACGGTTCCAGAAATGGAACATTTTTCGGAATTAGACACGGATTTTCAGGAACTTTTTGCACACAAAACCCAATACCAAAGAAAAGATGAGGTTTCACCAGAAGAATTTTACGAAAGAGCCGGCATTTGGGCTGAGTTTGGTAAAATTGTTTGTATTTCTGTAGGTTATTTTACGCAAAAAAGTGGCGAACGACAGTTTAGAGTCACCACGTTTCAAGGAGATGAAGAACGTTTGTTATTGGATTTTTCTAATTTGATAAACAATCATTTTAATTTGCCACAACACGTGATGTGCGGACATAATGTAAAAGAATTTGATTTTCCATATATCGCCCGACGTATGTTAATTCACGGGATTAAAATTCCTGCTAAATTGAATTTAATGGGTAAAAAACCTTGGGAAGTGCCGCATTTAGACACGTTAGAATTATGGAAATTTGGCGATTATAAACACTTTACTTCTTTAAAATTATTAACGAAAGTGTTAGGTGTTCCTTCACCTAAAGATGACATTGATGGAAGTGAAGTAGCAAACGTTTTCTACAAGGATAAAGACATCGACCGAATTGCAACCTATTGCGAAAAAGATGTAATTGCTGTAGCACAGATAATATTAAAGTTGCGATTACAAAAATTATTAACTTCAGATGAGATTTTGAAAGTATAAGCCATAAAAAAACCACGTAATAACTTACGTGGTTTTTTTGTTTCAAATTGTTTTTTTTAGTTTCCTACTAAAGCATTGGTACTAAACTTTTTCACATCAGCAACTGTGTTATCAGAATATACTACTGCGTTTAATGCTGTTGAAGTATAAAAATTCCAAAGACCTGTTTTTTTACCTTGTTCGAAAGAACCTTCCGAAACTAAATTTCCTGTTTCGTCAAACGATTTCCATAAACCATCTGCTTTTCCATCAATATAATTTCCTTGGTGCATTACTTTACCGTTAGAATGATAATATGTTACTTTTACTGTGTTTTCAGAAATTTGTTCTCCAACTGCCTCTGTTTCTTGAGCAAAACCGAGTGAAGTAAACAAAATTAAACCAAAAATAAGGGCTAAATTTTTCATAATTATAGGTGTTATGATTAATAATAATATAAACCTACGACATATTTTTACATTAACCAAACAAAAACTTAACAATTTCGTAACATTGGAAAAAAGAACATAAAAAAAAGCGATCTAATTTAGACCGCTTTTCTTATTTATTTTGGGTTATTCTTATTGTAATAATGTAGCTCCGTTTACTGTTGACCAAGCACCATTTGTTAAACTTGCTCCTGTTGAAGTAGTTGAAGTAGTGTATTGTCCAGTTGGGAAAACAACAGAAGTAACTGTAGATGTTCCTCCAAATTGAGGTGTAGTTCCATTAATTTTAACATTCGTTAATTTAATTTTACTTGCATTTACTTGATTAGTATTTGTGTTTGCATCTTGAATTCTAACCGCTACCGCGCTTGCATTAGTAGTATATCCATCAATTAATATGTTTGAATATTCTCCGTTTCCTTGATTTTTAAATTGGATTGCATCATATTCAGCAGAATTATTTTCTGTTAATGTTCCTGAAGCTCTTTTTAAAGTAATGTTTGCTACTTTAGGCCAGAAAGCATTGTTGTTGTTTTTACATTCAATTTCCATTCCGAAATTTCCTGTTCCTGTTTGATATGCAAACCAGTTTGAGTTTAATTGACCTTGCCATCCATCTTGCCAGTCAAATGAATCATCAAAATTTCCGTAAGAAATTGCATTAATTAAATTAACAGTTCCTCCGTAAAATTCGAAACCATCATCAGCACCTTTGTAAGCTACTAAATTTTCTAAAACTGTTCCTGAACCAACTGAATAAAATGAGAACCCGTTCATTTCTGAAGTTCCATCAGTAATTTTCTTTCCTGCGTATTCAACACGTACATATTTTAAAGTACCACCATTATGTGTAGCATTTGTTCCCCCGTAAGGTTTTGCTAAACCGTCTTCTGAAGTTGCAGTAGTTAATCCACCAACTGCTACAATAGGAGCGTCTCCATACATGATAATTCCACCCCAAGAACCAGGAGTTTGTGAAGATTCAGTAAATACTACTGGTTCAGCAGCCGTACCATTAACAATTAATTTTCCACCAGCTTCTACAACTAATGCATCTACTGTTCCATCTGCAAGTGTTGCAGTAACTTTAGAGCCTGCTTCAATAGTTACAGTAACTCCTGGTTTAATTTTTACAATACCTTTTAAAGTATAGTTTCCAAATACATAATTCGTATTTGCTGTAATGTCACCTGTAATTTCTCCAACTACTGGTGTTTTAGTTGTTGTAGTTTCGTCGTTATCTTCTGAACAACCTGTGAATAATAAACTTAATACTGATAAGCTTAAGACTAATTTTTTCATGTTATTTTGTTTTTTAGTTTTGTTATACAAATTTATGTTGACTGCTTAATGATATCGTTAACCATATATTATTAAAAATTTAAGAATTTCTGGCTATGTAAATTTTCTGTAAATAAAAAATCCTGCCGAAACAGGATTTTATTATTAGAATGTGTAGCTTAAGTTTAAACTTAGTCCCACTCCTTTTTTATAATCTCTTACAATTAATGAATCTTCTACAATAGCAGTTCTATTATTTGAACCTAATTCGAATTTTTGAACTGGATTTAATATATTATCTGCTGAAAATTTTGCATTTAAGTTTTTAGTTAATTTACTTGATAAGACTAAGTCTAACTTATGAAATGGCAATTCGTAAATATGATCCAATCCTGCAGTTCCAACCGAATAAATATTTTTTCCTTTTACTCCATAAACTAAAGTAACTGTATTTTTAATTTTTTGATTGATGTTGAATTCATATTTAGCATCAGCATTAATTACCCAATTTGAAGCACCTTGTAGTTCTCTTTTTCTTGAGTTTTCTAATTGGTTGTTATCAGCAATTTCAACCTGCGTTTTCATTAATGACGTATTGAAACCTAAAGACACATTTTCTAAACTTGAAGAAAGATTCGCCATATTTAAAATAAACTCAAATTCAGCACCGTATAAGTTAGCCACTTTTGAATTTTTGTAGGTAGTCAATAAAGAGGCACTCGCTTCATATATTCTTTCAATTGGATCTTTAATGTTTTTGGCATAAACTCCAACAGCAAACATGTCTTTTTTGTCTGAGAAGAATTCGTATTTAAAATCTGCATTTAAATTTTGAGTATCTACTAAATCTTTATTTCCTAATGTAACAGTTCCATCAGGATTTACAATTTGAACAGGTAACAATTCCATTAAAACAGGTCTTGTTATGGTTTGAGATGCAGCTAAACGTAAATTAGATTTGTCGTTTAATTTATATTTTGAATTAATGGCTGGTAAAAAATAGTTTTTCTTAACTTGATTTTTAATATAAGTATCATCAAAACTTGTAGACGTATTTAAATCTCTATATTTAATAATTCTGTTTGATGCCTCTAATCTTAAACCTCCATTAATTTCTAATTTTTCATTGATATTAAACAAAAGATTTGCATATCCTGCATTTACAAATTGATCTAATTTTTGTTTGTACGATACATTTGATTCTTCTCTTTCGAAAATTAATCCATTTTCTGCATCAGACATAATTTGGCTATTAATATCATTTATATCAGTAGTGCTTTGTAAACCAGAGTTAATTGGAATAGAGGCAAATAAACGGTACGTAGCACTTAAATTGTTTCTAAAAGAATTATATCCAACAGATAATTTATTTGTTTTTCCATCAATTTCTTTTCCAAAATTAAAGTTGTATTCCACTAATCCACTCATAAAATAGTTCCCTTTAATTCTAAAGTTTTGGCGATTAAGTGTATTTCCACCATAAGTATTTGAAAACAAATCGTTATTACGTAAACCTACTAAGAATTTTCTGTCAGGCAATTCAAAAACAGTTTTCACATAAGAAACCGCAGCTTTAACACTGTGTTTGTTATCTGAAGTTAATTTGTAACTTGTAGATAATTGATTGTTAAAATAATCAGATTGTTCAAACTGATTCAATCTAATTAATCTATTTGGAATACTTTTTTGTGTAGCAGAAACTCCAAATTGATCTTGAATTAAACTTTCTGTAGTTCTTAAAAACATGGAATTGGTTGCAATCTGAAATCTATCAGATTTATATTTTAAACCAATTAATGCAGATGTGCTTGTAATATAATTGTAAGATGTATTAACGAAATTATTATAATATTCATTTCCACCTTCAATAAATGTTCTTTCTACTCCTTGTCTAAATTGGTATTTATTATCCCAGTTTAATGACATTAAGTAAGAAAATGAACGATTTTTGTCAAATTTAAATTTGTCAGAATGACTAAAACTTATACTATTGTTAATTGGCGCGCTAACTTTATCTACATTCCAAGAATTGTTCGCATACCCATTTTTATATTCTGTTGAAGATAATGTAACATTTCCTATGTTTCCGTATGCGGTTGGTATGGTTTTAAATTTCTTTTGAATTCCAAAAAAACCTTCGCTATTATTAGCCGTTTCAGCTAATAAGAAATCACTTCCATTATTACCCGTAACATATCCAAAACCTAAGCTTAATTTTGTTTGAGAACTTTGTGGCTCAGAAGTTTCTACATTAATTGTTGCACCTGCAAAATCTCCAGGAACATTTGGATTAAAGGTTTTGTACACACTTAAAACACCTACAATATCTGTAGGAAATAAATCTAAAGGAATAATTTTTTTAAATGGACTGTTAGATGGTCCTTGTAAATCGTTAATTAATAAGTTGTTGTATCTATTTTCTAATCCTCTCACAAAAAGTCCTTTTGACTCTGCTTTTGTAATACCGGTTACTTTCGTTAAACCTTCTTCCACATCGCTAATCCCTTTTCTTTCCATTTCTTGGGCACCAATGCTTTGTTTCATTTCCACTGCTTTTTGTTGTTCTTTCAACAAAGCCGTTTCTTTGGTTTTATTTGTAGAACCTTTAATTACAATCCCTTCAATACTATTTGAATTTTCTTGTAAGGCTATGTTTTCAGTAATCGTTTCATCTGCAGCAACTGTAATAGCTTTTTCAAAAGTTTTATAACCAATAAAAGCATATACTATTGTATATTTTCCTGGTTTCATAGCAATTTCATAATTACCATTAATGTCAGATTCCGCATTTATCATGGTTCCTTTTAAAGATACCGAAACAAAACTTACAGGTTGTTTGCTGTCTTTGTCTGTAATTACACCACTAACTTTAGCATTGTTTTGAGCGAAAGAGATTATTGTAAAGAATAATCCAATAAGTAGAAATTTTAATTTCATGAGTTTGTGTTTATTTTTGATGCAAAAATAGAACCACCTTAATTATGTAAATGTTACTTAGAAGTTATTTATTAGTTTAGATAGTGTTAAGATAGTGTTAACATATTAAATAATGGTAAACAAGCAATTAATGTCAATTTTATATATAATTTTACACAAGTTAAATTATTTTAATTACTTTTATATTTGATATGAAAAAGAAAGACATAAAAATATTATTGGTTGATGATGAACCGGATATTTTAGAGATTGTTGGTTATAATTTAGAGCAAGCAGGCTACCACGTTACCAAAGCAGAAAATGGTAAAGAAGCGGTTAAACTGGCTATAAAAGTAAAACCACATCTAATTATTATGGATGTAATGATGCCAGAAATGGACGGGATGGAAGCGTGTGAAAAAATTAGAGAAATCCCAGAATTAAAAGATACTATTATTACCTTTCTTACCGCCAGAAGTGAAGATTATTCGCAAGTAGCTGGTTTTGAAGTTGGCGCCGACGATTATATTGCGAAACCTATTAAACCAAAATTATTGGTTAGCAAAGTAAAAGGATTATTACGCAGACTTAAAGACGAAGAATTAGAAAATTCTGAAACGTTAACGGTTGGCAATTTGCAAATTAATCGCGAAGAATATAAAATTATTAAAGACGGAATTACCATCGTTTTACCAAGAAAAGAATTTGAACTTTTATATTTATTAGCTTCAAAACCAGGCAAAGTATTCACCAGAGCCGAAATTTTAGATAAAGTTTGGGGCAATGAAGTAATTGTGGGTGGAAGAACCATAGATGTTCACATCAGAAAACTTAGAGAAAAAATTGACGAAGATGTTTTTAAAACCATCAAAGGTGTGGGATATAAAATTGAATTAAATGGCGATTAGTTTTAAAAAATCATACAAATTTGCCTTTAAATCATCACTTTATATTTCGTTTTTTGTAGTTTTAAGTTTGTTGGTTTATCATAATTTCATTCAGCCAATTAACTATTTTATTCTAATAGTTTTTCCCGTAACGCTATTTTTCTTTAGTTTTTTTCTAATGCAATATCGTGTAGAAGTTTTTATCTACAAACGCATAAAAAAATTATATGATGAGGTGTCGTTATTAGATGCTACTTCTTTACAAAACAAAACCGTTACCACTGACGTTTCTACTTTAACAAATGACATTAGAAATTTCGCAAAGGAGAAAAAAATCGAAATTGAATCGTTAAATGTTCGAGAAGAGTACAGAAGAGAATTTTTAGGGAACATTTCTCACGAATTAAAAACACCACTTTTTACGGTTCAAGGTTATTTAGATACGCTTATTGAAGGCGGCGCTATTAAAGATAAAACTTTACGCGTAAAATATATCGAACGTGCTTCAAAAGGCGTTGAAAGACTAATTAATATTGTACAAGATTTAGATATGATTTCTAAATTTGAAGTAGGTGATTTAAACATCGACATCGAAAAATTTGACATTATTAACGAAATTCAGAACGTTTTTGACCTTTTAGAAATGAAAGCCGATGCCAAAAACATCATTTTAATGTTCGATGAAAAGTACATTTCTCCCATATTTGTGTATGCCGATAAAGATAAAATTCAGCAAGTTTTAACCAACTTAGTGATGAATTCAATCAAATACGGAAAAGAAAACGGAACCACAGAAATTGCGGTTGAAAAAATAAGTAAAACCAAAATTTTAGTGCGTATTCACGATAACGGACAAGGAATTGAACAACATCATATGTCAAGAATCTTTGAACGTTTTTACAGAATCAATAAAAGTGGTTCAAGAGAAGAAGGCGGTTCGGGCTTGGGCTTAGCCATCGTAAAACACATTATTGAAGCACATAACGAAAAAATATTTGTGCAAAGTACATATCAAAAAGGCTCTGAGTTTTCGTTTACCTTGAAAACGAGTAAATAATTGCGTTACCAAAACTTTAATTTTTATACTTTTGCAGGATAAAATTAATTGTTGTGGGAAGTAAAAATAAATTAAAAAGATTCAACGAAAATGCTACGTTTTCAAATGTTTTTCAACCAACTCGTGAAGAAGTAGTTAGCGATAGTTTAGCATTAAAAGGAAAATGGAATTCAGATTTCTTTAAAAACAATAACCCAATTGTTCTTGAATTAGGCTGTGGAAAAGGCGAATATTCTGTAGGATTAGCAGAAAAATATCCAAACAAAAACTTTATTGGAATTGATATTAAAGGGGCCCGATTTTGGCGCGGTGCTAAAACCGCTGTAGAAAACGGTCTAAATAATGTGGCGTTTCTTCGTACTCAAATTGAATTAATTAAGCATTGTTTTGATGAAAATGAAGTAGATGAAATCTGGATTACTTTTCCAGATCCACAAATAAAATACAAACGCACAAAACACCGTATGACCAATTCTGAATTTCTTCAGAATTATAAAAAAATCCTAAAACCTAATGGGTTGATGCATTTAAAAACAGATAGCGAGTTTATGCACGGCTACACGTTAGGGTTATTACACGGTGAAGGACACGAAGTTTTATATGCCAATCATAACGTATACAACAACGCGGGCGCCCCGGAAGAAGTAACAAGTATCCAAACCTTTTACGAAAGTCAGTATTTAAAAATAAATAAAAGCATTACGTACATTCAATTTAAAATAAAATAATGTCGATATTTTTAGCTTTTGCATTTGCAGTTTTGTTTTCGTTTGTGGGGGTTTTACCTCCAGGAATTGTAAATATGACTGTGGCTAATTATAGCGTTAAAAAAACGTTATTCAAAGCTAAAAAGTTTATCAATGGTGCTATTTTAGTGGTATTTATTCAAAGCGTTTTAGGGTTTTATTTTGCTACTTTTTTAGAGAGCCATCCGCAAGTAATGCAAAATTTAAAATTTGTAGGAAGTTTAGTTTTTATATTATTAACCTTATTTTTTTTAGGTAAGGGAATTCAAAATGCCATTCATACTAAAGATGCCATTAAGAAGAAGTCAGCAAAAAGCAAACTAAAACCTTTTTTACACGGCATTTTTATTTCGGGATTAAACATTTTCCCAATTCCATATTATGCGTTTGTAAGTTTGTATTTATCAGCTTTTATTGAAGATTTTTTTACTAATTTAGTTGGTTTAGCATTTGTTTTTGGAACAACTTTAGGGACATTTACAGT
>NZ_JAGNYF010000030.1:0-14937 GCF_017985075.1 Flavobacterium sp. | reverse complement strand
TAAACATTTTCCCAATTCCATATTATGCGTTTGTAAGTTTGTATTTATCAGCTTTTATTGAAGATTTTTTTACTAATTTAGTTGGTTTAGCATTTGTTTTTGGAACAACTTTAGGGACATTTACAGTTTTTATGGGCTATGCTTTTCTGTTTCGAAAAATCAAGCATAAAGTAGCGTTTTTTATTAAAAACATTAGTTTTATAATTGCTATTATTACCGGATTAATTGCCGTTTTCACCATTTATAACTTAAATAAGTAGTTTGAAAATAAAAGAAGATACTTTTTTTGAACGTGTGTACGAAGTCGCCCGAAAAATTCCTTATGGGAAAGTAACTTCTTATGGCGCTATTGCCAAAGCGTTGGGCGCAGGTCGTTCTGCAAGAATGGTCGGTTGGGCTATGAATGCGTGTCACGGGCAAGATGATATTCCAGCGCATCGCGTGGTCAATCGTTTAGGACTTTTAACGGGAAAACATCATTTTGAAGGCACTAATTTAATGCAACAATTGTTGGAAAGCGAAGGCATTCAAGTAATTGATAATCAAATAATAGATTTCAAAAAACATTTTTGGGAACCTGATTTTTAGGTTGTTTTCCTATGTTTTAATCACATAAACAAATACTATACACGCATTAACAAACTTTTATCGTTTGTCATTTGTCATTTGTCATTTTCAAACTATCTTTGCAATTCAGATTCAGTTTAAATAAAAGTAAAAAAGTTTACACAATAAAATGAAATTAGATAGAAAAAAAATACTTACCGCATTAGAAACCATTTCAATTGCTGGTGAAGGAAAAAATATGGTAGAAAGTGGTGCGGTTCAAAACGTAGTAACTTTTGGAGATGAGGTAGTTGTAGATGTAATTTTAACCACTCCGGCTTTACATATAAAAAATCGTGCAGAAGCGGATATTAAAAAGGTAATTGCCGAAAAAATAAATGCTAATGCAAAAGTTAAAGTCAATATTAAAGTAGAAGCTCCAACAAAAGAAGAAGCCAATACCATTAAAGGAAAACAAATTCCGGGTATTAGTAATATTATTGCAGTTTCATCTGGAAAAGGTGGTGTTGGAAAATCTACTATTACAGCAAACTTAGCCGTTGCTTTATCTAAAATGGGATTCAAAGTAGGTATTTTAGATGCCGATATTTATGGGCCATCTATGCCAATTATGTTCGATGTAGAATCAGCCAAACCTATTTCTGTTGAAATTGACGGCAAATCAAAAATGCAACCGGTACAAAGTTATGGTGTAGAGCTATTATCTATCGGATTTTTCACCAAACCAGATCAAGCGGTTATTTGGCGTGGTCCAATGGCTTCAAAAGCGTTAAATCAAATGATTTTTGATGCCAACTGGGGCGAATTAGATTTTATGTTAATCGATTTACCTCCAGGAACGGGCGATATTCACTTGTCAATTATGCAATCGTTGCCAATTACAGGAGCCGTTGTGGTAAGTACACCTCAAGCCGTTGCTTTAGCAGATGCCAAAAAAGGTGTTTCTATGTTTATGTCAGATGCTATTCAGGTTCCCGTATTGGGAATTATTGAAAACATGGCTTATTTTACACCAGAAGAACTTCCAGAAAATAAATATTATATTTTTGGAAAAGAAGGGGCAAAAAACTTAGCGGCAGATTTAGAAGTTCCGTTTTTAGGAGAAGTGCCTTTAGTGCAAAGTATTAGAGAAGCAGGTGATTATGGAAGACCAGCAGCCATGCAAACGGGTACGATTTTAGAAACTGTTTTTGAAGAATTAGCCAGAAGTGTAGTAGCAGAAACCGTAAAAAGAAATGAAAATTTACCAGCTACAGAAGCGATAAAAATAACAACAATGGCAGGATGTTCTGCTGTGAAAAAATAGACATTTTAAATTTCTTAGACATTTCAGTCTAAAAATCTAAAGATTCTAATCATCTAAAAGTCTAAATAAATGACAGAAATTGAAATAACCGAAAACATTGAGAAAGCTTTAGCTGAAATTCGTCCGTTTTTAAATTCAGACGGCGGCGATATTGAATTAGTAGAAGTTCTTGATGGCAAACACGTAAAAGTTAGATTACAAGGCGCTTGTACGAGTTGCAGTTTAAGCATCAGCACAATGAAAGCGGGTGTAGAAACTACCATCAAAAAGTTTGTTCCGCAAATAGAAACAGTAGAAAACGTTAATTAGTTATTAGTCGAAAGTTTTAAAGTTAATTATTAGACTTTAGACTTTAGACATTTAGACTTAAATGAAATGATTGAAACAGATATATTAATAATTGGAGCAGGTCCCACAGGACTTTTTACAGTTTTTGAAGCCGGTTTATTACAATTAAAATGTCATATTATAGATGCGCTTCCTCAACCAGGAGGACAGTTAGCGGAATTATATCCAAAAAAACCCATTTTTGATATTCCAGGTTATCCAGAAGTTTTAGCGGGCGATTTGGTTTCCAATTTAATGGAACAAATTAAGCAATTTCAACCCGGATTTACTTTAGCTGAAACGGCTGAAACTATAGAAAAATTAGAAGACGATACATTTATTGTTACTACTAATAAAGGCACAAAACACAAAGCAAAAGCGATTGCAATAGCGGGCGGTTTAGGAACTTTTGAACCCAGAAAACCTGTTTTAAAAGACATAGAATTTTACGAAAACGAAGACCGAGGTGTCGATTATTTTGTAAAAGATCCAGAAAAATATCGAAACAAAAATATTGTAATTGCTGGAGGTGGTGATTCTGCTTTAGATTGGAGTATTTTTTTAGCAAACGTAGCAGCTTCGGTTACATTAATTCATCGAAGAAATGAGTTTCGCGGCGCATTGGATTCAGTAGAAAAAGTTCAAGAATTAAAATCTGCAGGAAAAATAAAATTAATTACCCCTGCCGAAGTGTCAAGCATTAACGGAAGCGAAAGAATCGAATCGATTACCATTGACACAAATGGCGAACAAATGAATGTACCAGCCGATTATTTTATTGCTCTTTTTGGTTTAACACCAAAATTAGGCGCTATTGCAAATTGGGGATTAGAGATTGAGAAAAATGCCATTAAAGTAAATAACGCTTTGGATTACCAAACAAATATTGACGGAATTTATGCTATTGGCGATGTAAACACTTATCCTGGAAAGTTAAAGCTAATTTTATGTGGATTTCACGAAGCCACACTAATGTGTCAAAGCGTATACAACCGAATTAATCCAGGAAAGCGATATGTATTAAAATACACCACAGTTTCTGGTGTAGACGGATTTGATGGCACAAGAAAAGAAGCAGAAAAAGCGGTTGTAAAAGCAATTGATTAATTATGAGTCAAGATGTAACCCTATTTATTACGGATAGAAACGGAGTGAAACACGAAGTGTTGGCCCCAACGGATATGAATATGAATGTGATGGAACTCATCCGTTCTTATGAATTGGCAGAAGAAGGAACAGTTGGCATTTGTGGCGGAATGGCTATGTGTGCTTCGTGCCAATGTTATTTACTTAACGATGTTTTAAAAACCGAAAGAAACGACGACGAAGAAGCTATGTTAGCTGACGCCTATCACGTGAAAGACAATAGCCGATTAGGGTGTCAAATACATATTTCGGAAGACTTAGAGGGCTTGGAAATAGAAATTGCACCAGAACAATAAAAAAAAGCGAGAAGTATTTCTCGCTTTTTTATTATTAAAAATCGAATAAGTCTTTTGCGTCAATAGACAAAGCTTTAGCTAATTTAAATACAGTATCTAAAGATGTATTTATTTGACCTAATTCAATTCTACTAATTTGAGAGTATTCAAAATCTGCTATATTAGCCAGTTTTTCCATAGAAATACCCTTAGATTTCCTTATCAATCTTAAGTTTTTACCAAATTCAATAATAGAGTCTATTTCTACATCTTTGCGCATTTACAAATAGATTGTAAAAAACGATGAAATATTATAGCGTATAATGCTATATTTTAAAAATTATTTTATACATTTGAAATAGTAAGTATTGAATAATCCCCAAATTAATCAAAACCGTAAAAAAAACCTCAAAACACCGTAAAATCAATTTTTGGGATTGTTCATATTTGTAATTTAAAGAGTATTAATTTAAATATAAACAAGTATGAAACAAAAAAGAAAACCCATTTTAAAAAAACTACTTATCTTTGGTATAGCAATTATGCTATCCAGTTGTAGTGAAGATTTGTATGATGAGGAACTGAATCAAAACAAATATAGTTTAGAGAAGGTACCTTTTAGCAAATTAAAAAAGGACAAAAATTTCAATATGTCATTTCAAAAAACTTTAGGTTTAAGTTTTAATGACAAACTTGAAAACAACTATTTTACTTCAAAATATGAGAGCAACTATATTATTGTAGATAGTATGGCTTATGTAGCAAGTGGTGACAATGTAGTTTCATACAATTTTCGTATCGAATATCCTAGTAAAGTAGCATCAGATACAATTTACAACTTAGTTGTAGAGAATAAATCAGCTCAAACCCCTGAATATTTTATTACTAAAAACATGAAAGTAAATGAAATATTGGTGCCTGTTGAAATTGCAAATTCGAATAATTGGAGCAGATATACTATGTTTGATTGTATTATTTTACATGCAAGCCCAAGAGATTTTCCAGAATATACAATGTCTATAGATTGGGATTGTGTTGATAGCGCAGGAAGCAACGATGGTAATGGTGATTCTGGCGGAGGCGGAGGCGATGGTAGTGGCGGATTAGGTAACGGATCTAATGGCTCTAACGGTTCTAACGGTTCAAATAATCCTGGTGGTAGTGTTTTAGTATCTCCAATTGGCGGTGGCGGTGCTGACAATTTAACACCACCCAACCCATGCAAAAAACTTAAAAATTTATTTGATCCATTAAAAGGAAATATTAAACCAACCATTTTAAATGATTTAAGACCCAATATTGCTGTAAATCCTTCTGGTGAAAAGGGGTACTCATTAACAAAAAACAGTACTGGTACTATACTTGGTGTTCCTATATTAAACAGTTCAATTCCGGTAACACAAGTTCCTTATCGAGGTTACTTTTTTTGTGCACTACATACGCATCCACTTGATGCATATCCCATGTTTTCTTTTAGTGACGTACTAACACTTAATAATTTAAATAATGGTTGTGCTTCTTTTAATGACGGTATGGCAAGTTTTTTGTTAGTGTGTAAAGATGATAATAACGTGTTTCAAACATACGCTATTGTGTTTGATCCAGTTAGTGTAAATGAAACTATTGACCAGTTTATGACTAATCCTGAGAATATTGGGTGTTCAAGTCAAGAAATTGTATTAAAAATGAATCAAAAATTAGGTAAAGAATATGATATTGAATCTAATAGTCCTAATCCAAACTATGAGAAGGTTTTTTTAAGAAATATGTTTTATTCTAATGTATCTTTGTATAAAGCCAATAGTACGTTAACCAATTGGAGCAAATTATCATTAAGCAATAATTCTGCAACCGCAACCGTAAATTCAACAAATTGTAACTAAAATAGAATAGTATGAAAACAATAAAAATAATTATTATTGCTTTATTATCATTGCATTGTAAAGCCCAAAATCCAGTAGTAGATGTTACAGAATCAGAATTAGGTTTACCTGATGGTTATTATGTAAAAGATATGAATCTTTTATTAAATCCATTTGAAGGTACGTATTTATATACGAACGGGAATACAACATTTAAAATAATTTTGGTTAAAAAAGAGCAACAATACAATGGTAGATATTATGAAGATTTAATAATTGGAGAATATTTTTACACAAATGGTGTGGATACAGTAGATACTTTAAATGAAATAAATACTGTTTATAATGACCAGAGAAGTCATAGTATAGATGGAAACTGGGTTGTAAACAATAATTTTAGATATTGGAAATGTCCTACTTGTCCCGCTAATGAAAAAAGATTATGCTGTGGTATCAAAGATATTTCAACAAATAATTATGCTCAAATTACAATGAGAAGAACAGTAGAAGCTGGACAAGAAGTTATGAAAATAAAAATTTCACACGTCATGGCTAGATCCTATAATGTAGATACTGAACCTGTGCCACCAGATTTTTCATTATTATTAGGCGAATACACATTAATAAAACAATAAAAAAGGTAACGGCTCGAAAGAGCCGTTATTGTTACAATCTGTTTATTTTTTTTCTGTTTTATTCTAGCGTATCTTAGTACAAAGCCAATAGTACGTTAAGCAATAAACATAAATAATAAATATTTCTCGCTTTTTTATTTTATACTAATTTTTATTGAAACGCCTGTTCTAAATCGGCAAGTAAGTCTGAAATATCTTCTACACCTACACTTAAACGAACTAAATCGTCTGTAATACCAATTTCTTTTCGTTTTTCTTCAGGAATTGATGCGTGAGTCATTAATGCAGGATGATTTGCTAATGATTCCACACCGCCCAAAGATTCGGCTAACGTGAATACGTTTACTTTTTCTAACATTTTAATCGCATCGGCTTTCGCACCCGATTTAAATGTGAAAGAAACCATACCGCCAAAACCACCAATCATTTGTTTTTTGGCAATTTCGTGATTTGGATGACTTTCTAATCCTGGATAATACACTGTGGCTACTTTTGGATGATTCACTAAATATTCCGCTACTTTTGCTCCGTTTTCACAATGTCTTTGTACGCGTAAATGCAACGTTTTGATGCCTCGTAACACCAAATAACTATCCATCGGACCTAAAGTTCCACCTGTAGCAAATTGAGCAAAGTGAAGTTTTTCGCCTAATGCTTCATCTTTTACAATTAACGCACCAGCAATAACATCACTATGTCCGCCTAAATATTTAGTTGCCGAATGCATTACAATATCTGCACCTAAATCTAAAGGTTTTTGTAAATAAGGCGTGGCAAAGGTATTATCTACTGCAAAAAGCAAGTTGTGCTTTTTAGTAATTTTCGCAATTTCGGCAATATCCGCCAATTTCATTAATGGATTGGTTGGCGTTTCTACCCAAACCAATTTCGTGTTTTCATTAATTAACGACTGAAATTTTTCAAAATTCGTCATATCAATAAAATGAAATTTTATCCCAAATTCTTGATAGATGCGCGCAAACATTCGATACGTTCCACCATATAAATCGTCCATCGCAATGACTTCATCGCCAGGTTTTAAAAGTTTCATTACTGAATCCGTTGCCGCTAAACCAGAAGCGAAAGCTAAACCTCTCACTCCATTTTCAATACTAGCTAACGCTTGTTCTAAAGCGGTACGAGTGGGATTGGCAAATCTACTATATTCGTATCCTTCTGCTAAAGGCACACCTGGACTTGTTTGTACAAATGTTGAGGTTTGATATACGGGTGGCATCACCGCTCCAGTACTTGGATCGTGATGTTGATTGCCGTGAATTACTTTGGTGTTGAATTTCATTTTTATGTTTTTTAACTATTATATTCCTTGTTGTTTGTCGCCCCGCAATTGGCGATATTGTTTTCTGGCTTCGGTAAAATAAATACTATCAGGATGTTCGAGTACTACTTTTTCGTATAAATTTTTAGCTTTTTCTATATCGTTCAGCTGAGTTTTATAAATTTCAGCTGAATAAAATAAGGCTTCATCAATATAAATTCCGTCTTTGTGATTGTCTAAAATGTTTTGATAATAGCCAATTGCTTTGGCAAAATTACCTAATTTTTCGTAATTTTTTCCTACTTTATACAACGTTCCGGCTTCAATAGATTGCCCTTTGTGTTTTTCTAAAATTTGTAAAAATGCTTCTAATGCATCTTTTGGTTTGTTTTGATATTCTAATAAATCGGCTTTTGAAAAATCTTGTAACGCCACTTGAAGTGAATCTTCTGCAGAATTATCGCTAATTAACAAAAACAATTCTACCGCGTCATTCGCAATTAATTGGGTTGAAGCTTGTTTCAATTCGCCAGCTTGTTTTTTTGCCCAATTGAAATCTTTTTTAAAGAAGCTGGTTTTTGCCATTCGCATACTGGCTTCGTGCGAAAATTCATCATTAGGTAAATCGTTTTGAATTTGCGCATAATAAATGATCGCTTGATTGAACTTTTCGTTAAATACAAAAACATCCGCAAGTTCCATCTTTACTTTTGCTTTTTGACGAATATTTATTGGCATTTCCATTGTTGCTTCTAAAAGTGCTTTTGCTTTTTCAAAATCATTCAAATAAAAGGCTTTAAAATGGGCTGCTAAAATTCGTAAATCTATAGCATATGGCGAATTTCCATACTGGCTTAATAAGGTTTCAAATTTTGTTTGAATCACCGAATACGTTTCTGGTTTTGCAGTTTCAATTTCGTTTTTTAGCAGAAAATATTGTGCATTTAAAATGGTTGATTCGTCAGTTGTATTTTGTAAAATGAATTCAAAAATAGCTTGTGCGGTTTCCGTTTCTTTTTCATTTACACAAATTTGCGCCAGTTGAATGATGTCATCAAACGATTCTGGATTTCTTTTATAAATTGATTTTTCTTGAATAAAAGCCTTGTTGTATTCTTTCAGATTTATGTAAAGCCAACTTAAAAATTGATTCCAATAAATGTCTTGTGTTTTTTGGGTGCGAAGTAAAAGTTCTTTTTTAAGTGAATTGGCAAATACATTTTCAGCATCATCTTGCATAAAAAACACCAATTGATTTTGTACACTTAACGTCGAATTTATATTAGCATATGAGTAATCTAATAATTTCACCACCATCACATCTAAATTTCCCATTTGACCTTGCAGCAATGCCATTTGGTAATCGAAATTCATACTTGAATTTGTTTTTTGTGCTATTTCGTACGTTGAATATGCCTGAAGCAATAACGATTTTTGCTCATAAGCTTGCCCGATTTGATAGGCATAATTGGGTTGTTTTGCTACAACATCAAGTGCTTTTTTGTAATATAAATCGGCTTTGTTTTGGTCTTTTTCTAATTGCGCATTGTATCCCAATTCAACAAAAATAATTGGCTGATTGTTTGCTTCTTTTTTGCTTAATAGTAATTTTTCGGCTTTATCGAATTGTTTTAAACCTTGAAAACAAGCCACTAATTTTTGAGTAAAATAGAAGTTATTAGGTTGTTTTTTTTCCATTTCTTCATACAAGGAAGCGGCTTTATCAAACTCACCTTTTTCAAAGTAATTTTGTGCCAATTGTTCGTTTTGAGAAACCACAAGTAGCGAGAAAAAAGACAATATGATGGTATAAATTTTTTTCATAAAAAGAATGCACTAAAGTAACAAAAAAAATTCAACTCGTCGCAAGGTTAGTAAATATTTAAGTTTTATAAAGTTGTCCTCAAGCTTGTCTTGTTGAAAGCAACTCCCACAAATTGAGAAGAGACGCTTTCAGCGTGACAAATATTGGGGTTAATTTTAACAAAAAAGCAACTCCAAAAAGTTGCTTTTTATATTATAACCAGTGTTTATTTGGATCTTGATGTGTGGAAAGTATGGCGTAAATATGTACTTGTTTAGTTTGTATGTTAACTTTAAAATGAATCATATATTTAAACGTTTTCATTGGTAAACAATGTACTTCTTTATATCGTATTTGAAACATTGGATTGGTTTGCAAATTATTTAAAAAGTCCCGGTACTCATTTATAAATTTTGTTCCAAAACCTTTTCGCCTGGTATTTAAAAAATCACGAGCTTCTTTTAAATCTTCTTTAACTCTTGGATCTGCTATAATTGTAAACTTTTCCTTCATTACTTTTATAGGTCGTCTAACATTTCAAAAGCATCAATAGGCGTTTGTTTGTCTTTTATTCGATTTAATACAATCTCTTTATGCCATTCCGGTACGTTTGAAGTTTCTTGAGAATGTTTAAAAGTTAAAAAATCAATATATTTTTCAACTTCTGCTACAAGAGTATCAGGTAAATTTTTAAGTTTACTATTTACGTGTTTTAAAGCTGTTGCTGTCATAATGAAATTACTTTATACAAATATAGCAATAATTATTTCCCGATTTATATTTTATCAATACTTCAAAAACTAATTAATACTATCAAACCCAGTATATCGTCTTAAAACTTCTGGAATTACGATGCCTTCCGGCGTTTGATAATTTTCTAAAATCCCAGCTAAAACACGAGGTAAGGCTAATGAACTTCCGTTTAAAGTGTGTGCCAATTGGTTTTTCCCATTCGCATCTTTATATCTTAATTTTAATCGGTTTGCTTGAAAGGTTTCAAAATTAGAAACAGAAGAAATTTCTAACCAACGATCTTGTGCAGTTGAAAACACTTCAAAATCATAGGTTAACGCAGAAGCAAAACTCATATCGCCACCACATAATCGTAAAATTCGGTAAGGCAATTTTAATTCTTGTAAAATTTCTTTCACGTGTTCTACCATTCCGTCTAAAGCGGCATAAGAATTTTCAGGTTTTTCTATGCGAACAATCTCAACTTTATCAAATTGATGCAATCGATTTAATCCACGAACGTGCGCACCATACGAACCTGCTTCTCTTCGGAAACAAGGTGTGTAACCGGTACATAAAATAGGCAAATCGTTTTCTGAAACTAAATCGTCTCTAAAAATATTTGTAACAGGCACTTCAGCTGTTGGAATTAAATACAAATTATCCGTTGCATCGTGATACATTTGTCCGTCTTTGTCGGGTAATTGCCCTGTTCCATAAGCGGATGCTTCATTTACTAAATGCGGCACTTGGTATTCTTTGTAACCTGCATCGGTATTTTTATCTAAGAAATAAGAAATCAATGCACGTTGTAATTTAGCTCCTTTTCCTTTGTAAACAGGGAAACCTGCGCCAGTAATTTTTACACCTAATTCAAAATCGATAATATCATATTTTTTAGCTAATTCCCAATGTGGTAAAGCACCTTCGTGTAATTTTGGAATGTCTCCCTCTTCAAAAACGTTTATGTTTTCTTCTGGCGTTTTTCCAAAAGGAACAATTTCAGCTGGTAAATTTGGTAATTTATATAATTCGTCTTGTAATTGATTCGTAATTGCTTGTAAACTTTCGTTTAATTGTTTCGAATTTTCTCTGATTTGAGTGGTTTTTTCCTTTAAGATTTCGGCTTTGGCTTTTTCACCATTTTTCATCATTTCGCCAATATCTTTGGATAGTTTATTAGATTCTGCTAACAAATTGTCTAATTCTACTTGCGTATTTCTACGTTTTTCGTCTAATTCTACAACGAGTTCAACAACAGCAGTGGCATCGAAGTTTTTTTTCGCTAATCGCGTAATTACTTCTTCTTTGTTTTCTCTAATAAAGTGGATTTGTAACATATTTCTTTAATTTTGAAAGCAAATGTAAGGAATTGTTGTAAATTTTTTAGAAAAGTCCGCATACAAATGTGTAGAATGTTTAAAAATTGAAAATATTTACTTAGTTTCGTGTTTTAATTTACAATAATGAAAAAAATTATTCATTTCTTTTTTGTTTTCTCTGTTACTTTTTGTTTTTCACAAACTACAGAATTAGAATTTGAAAAAATGGTGGAATCCGAATCAAAATCGGCCGCGTCCACAATGAATGTTCAAGTAAATCCGAACACACAAAATTATGATGTAACCTATCATGAATTGCGTTTTACAGTAAACCCAAACAATACACCTGCTGCTATTAGCGGTATTGTAAAAACCACTTTTACGGCTTTAGCAAATATGAATTCTATCACTTTTGATATGGCGACTCAGTTAGTAGTGAGTTCTGTTACTATGAATAGTGTAAATTTAACCTATTCTCAAAGTAATTACGAATTAAACATAAATTTTCCGACTACTATTTCCACTGGAACAAGTGCTTCAGTTATTATTACATATTCAGGTATTCCGCCAACTGCCGAAGGCGCTTTTACAAGAAGTACGCACAACGGAACACCTGTAATATATACACTTTCTGAGCCTTTTGGCGCTAGAGATTGGTGGCCATGTAAGCAAGATTTAAATGATAAAATCAATAGTTTTGATATGTATATTACTGCGCCTGCTACTTTTAATAGTGTTTCGAACGGTTTAGAACAGAGTAGGATTGTAACTGGCGCTAATGCGACAACACATTTTAAACATTTATATCCTATTCCGGCTTATTTAGTTGTATTAAACGTAACCAATTATGAAGTGTATAACCAACAAGGTGGTTTAGGAACGGTTACCTCACCTTATTTCCCAATTATAAATTTTTTGTATCCTGAAACCAATACAACTACCACACAGACTCAATTAGGAGTTACGCCAACAATTATAAATTTTTATGAAAGTATATTAGAACCGTATCCGTTTAGAACTGAAAAATATGGTCATGCTCAGTTTGGCTGGGGTGGCGGAATGGAACATACAACCGTTTCTTCTATGTTTAATTTTAGTAGAGATTTAATTGCGCATGAAATGGCACACCAATGGTTTGGAGATAAAATTACATGTGGTACTTGGAAAGATATTTGGTTAAACGAAGGATTAACAGAATATATGTCTGGTATGGTGTATGAATATTTAGATGGCGCTTCAACTTTCGTAAATTGGAAAACGAATAAAATAACTAGTATTACCTCACAACTTGGAGGCGCTACTTATTTATCTGATGCTGGCGCATTAAACGTAAATACAATTTTCAGCTCACGATTGACCTACAATAAAGGCTCGATGATTGCGCATATGTTGCGTTGGAAATTGGGAGATGTGAAGTTTTTTCAAGCATTAAAAAGCTATTTAGCCGATCCTGCTTTAGCTTATGGATATGCAGTTTCAGCGAATTTAAAATCGCATTTAGAAGCTGCTGATAATGGTAACAGTTTAACAGAATTTTTCAACGATTGGTTGTACAATCAAGGATATCCTACTTATACTATTACGGCTCAAAATTGGGGCGCAGGACAAGCAAAAATTAGTGTAAATCAAACACAATCCCACTCCAGTGTTTCTTTTTTTGAAATGCCTTTAGAAATAAGATTAACAGGAAGTGGCTCACAAGTTTTAGATGTTGTAGTAAACAACACAACTAACGCTCAGGAATTTATTGTTTCGGTTCCTTTTGTGGTAACGGGAGTTGCTTTTGACCCAAATAAACATATTATTTCAAAAAACAATACGGCTACATTAGGTACTGAAAATTTTGATATGAATTCGGCGATTTCCGTTTATCCAGTTCCTTCAGTAAACGAATTAACTATTCAATTTCCGAGTAATGTAACTTTATACAAAGTGGAAATTTATAATAATTTAGGCCAACTTTTGAAAACAGATTTCAATAATGTTCTTGATATTTCTGGACTTTCAAGTGGGGTTCATTTTTTAAAAATTGAAACTTCAGAAGGCTTATTTCACAAAAATTTCATAAAAAAATAGGGTTACCATAAAATAATATTAAAAAGTAAGGTGAAAACCTTACTTTTGCTTTTTAAATACAAATCAAAATTACAATGATTCAAGTTGCACAAATACTTTTTATATTATCGGTTTTAGTAATTCTTCACGAATTTGGACACTATATAACAGCAAAAATGTTTAAAATGCGAGTAGAAAAATTCTACTTGTTTATGGATGTTGGTTTTTCATTATTTAAAAAGAAAATTGGCGAAACCGAATGGGGTATTGGCTGGTTGCCACTAGGTGGTTATGTGAAAATTTCGGGGATGATTGACGAAAGTATGGATGAAGACCAAATGAAACAAGAGCCACAACCTTGGGAATTTCGTTCAAAACCAGCTTGGCAACGTTTAATTGTCATGTTAGGTGGAATTATAGTTAATATTTTATTGGCTTGGTTTATTTATACGATGATGTTTTCCACAGTAGGCCAAAAATATATTTCTACTGAAAAAATTCAAAAAAACGGATTAGCATTTGGTGAAGTAGGGCAAAGTGTAGGTTTTAAAAATGGCGATAAAATTGTTTCAATTGATGGTACTTTACAACCTAAGTTTAATTGGGCAGTAATTGATGTTTTATTAAGCGATGAAGTTATTATAGACAGAAACGGAACCGAAGTAAAATTAAATTTAACTGATGAACAAAAAGGTGAAATTTTAGGAAGTGAAGGAAAAAACTTCATACAACCAAGAATTTCAAGTATTTATATTGATTCGGTAACACCAAAATCAGAAGCGTCGAAAGCAAAATTAGTAAAAGGAGATATTATAAAATCAGTAAACGGAAAACAATTTACTTATTTTGATGTTTTTGCAGATGATTTAAAAAACATGAAAAATGATTCTATTAAATTAGTTGTAGAAAGAAACAAACAATTAATAGAATTAAATGCAAGAGTAAATGCTGAAGGAAAATTAGGTTTTTATCATAAAGTTCAAGATAAATTTGATTTTCAAATTACTAACAAACTTTCTTTTGGCGAAGCAGTTTCAGCGGCAGTAAATGAATCATATCAACTGTTAGTTTATAACGTTAAACAGTTTAAATTAATACTAAAACCAGCAACTGGCGCATACAAACAAGTTAAAAGCCCTATCGGTATTGCACGTCAATTACCTGATTCTTGGGATTGGGAATTTATTTGGAATTTCACAGCCTTATTTTCAATTGGATTGGCTTTTATGAACTTATTGCCTATTCCAGGTTTAGATGGTGGTCATGCCTTATTTACGATTGTAGAAATGGTTACTGGTAAAAAACTATCAGACAAAGCTGCGGGTTACGTGCAAACAGGAGGAATGATTTTCCTACTTTCTTTGATGGCATTAACGTTTGGAAAAGACATTTATCAGTTGATTTTAGACAAATTAGCAAATTAAAATAAAAAAGTGTTTAAATATTTTTGATAAAATAAAAATTCAATTATATTTGCACTCGCTTAAATAAACAAGCAACTTCCTTCTTAGCTCAGTTGGTTAGAGCATCTGACTGTTAATCAGAGTCCCGATAGCTATCGGGATTGGTTCGAGAAAAAGAAGTAAGTTCATAAAAAAAGAAATTCTTGAAATTTTTACTTTTTGTA
>NZ_JAGNYF010000076.1 GCF_017985075.1 Flavobacterium sp. | reverse complement strand
GTTTCGGTTCTGTAAACCCCATCAATATCATCAATTTGAAAGATAATGTCTTTTGCATTTGCAGTATCTTTTGCTCTAATTTTACAGAAAATATTAAATTTCCCAGTAGTTACAGAAGCTACAGTTACAAACGGAATTTCATTAATACGTTCTAAAACAAATTTAGTTTGCGAAGTACTATTTAAAAATATACCTACATAAGCTATGAATGAATACCCCAATTTCTCATAATCTAAAGTTAATGAAGAACCTTGAATAATTCCAGCATCTTCCATCTTTTTTACTCTAACATGCACCGTACCAGCAGATATTAATAATTTTTTAGCAATATCTGTAAAAGGGATTCTAGTATTGTCAATTAACATATCTAAAATCTGGTGATCTACTTCATCTAATCTAAACTTACTCATAATCAATCTGTTTTTATCTTTTATATACTAAACTTTTATAATGTCGCCAATTTTAGGAAAGTTTCGATCTTCATATTCATACAATTTATTTTCAAAATCAATGGTTTGATGTGCGAAAAAAGTATCTAAATTTTCAATTTGAATAATTTCAGGAATAAATTCTATTTTTCCTTCCGTTAAAACTTCCTTATATTGAACTGCAAATTTAATATTTTTTTCTACATTATTATCATTAATTTTCACATTTTTAAAAATAAAATCATAAAAACATTTATTATTTTGATAAATATTCAAATAATTCCCCAAATCGTTGCTAACTATATCGTTTTCGTTAATAAATGAAATTGCAGCTTTTAAAGCGATGAAAACAAATTTTCTAACTTCGTCTCTGCTATAATCATTTGCATAATGCCCGGCTTCAAATAAAATAGTAGGATATCCCCTATTTGTAAAATAATCTCCTGTACAATTAATATTAAAGGAATCATCAAATCGTCCGACTTGATTAGGAATGTATTTTTGTAATTCGTTATTTATACCAACAATTACAGCGGCAGCTTCTTCTCGAACCGAATTAAATGTACGTGCTTCATTATAGGATGCTGTTAGAAACGACATTGTTGCAGGTTTCTGGCTTTCCAACAAACCAAAAATAGTGCGTTGATCGTGTAGATTAAAACAATAATCAGGAGTAAAAGTTTCTAAAACTGTACGCAATACCTTGCTTTCAGGTTCTGTGCATTCAAAAGCATCTCTGTTTAAATCTACGCCATTGGCATTTTCTCTAATATAAGCTGCTGCGCCGTCTGGATTTAAAATCGGTATAATATAAAATGTAACTAATTTTGAAAGGGTTTCAAACTCATTTTCGTTATGATGTAAAAAGTTTAAATAATCAATCAGACCTTTAGTTGTAGTACTTTCATTCCCGTGCATTTGCGACCAAATCAAAATCTTAAGCTTTCCTTCTCCAAATTGAATCGCTTTTATAGGTTGCTGTTTTACAGAAAACCCAACGGTTGAAATTTTAAATACAGAAGGTAATGTTTCTAAAAAAGAATCTAAATGAGTAGCTGTTACGTATCTTCCTTGAATCGATTCGTACAGATATTTGGTGGCTAATTGTAAATTATCTTTCATATTACAAATGTAAATATATTTCGTTTTACATTTGTAAACAATAAAAACCACCTAATTAAACTGAAATTTGTGGTTTTTTTCAGGTTAAATTTTACAAGTGTAAACATGTTTTAAAACATTAAACTATATTACTTATTTTCAGTTACTTAAATAATATTATGTAAACTACAAGTTTGTGTAATTAATTATTATTTATGCTTAAATAAACGGTATATCATTATATTTTAATAATAATTTGTTACATTTGTAAACAATTTTTTTATTTTAATTCGGATGATAAATACAGACCACTTCGTAAAACGATTAGAAACCATTTTTGAGTATTATGGTTTAACAGCCTCTCTTTTTGCAGATAAAATTAATGTACAACGATCAAGTATCTCTCACCTACTTTCTGGGAGAAACAAACCGAGTTTAGATTTTATATTAAAAGTAATTGAAAATTTTCCTGAAGTAGAATTATTGTGGTTGCTAAATGGAAAAGGAAGTTTTCCAAAAGGAGAAATGGGTTCTAATGAAAAATTAACAGTTTCCTCCGAAGAAAAAACAGGACAAGAAGAAGAAAAAACAGAACAAGAAATCGATTTGTTTTCTCAAAAAACTACCCTATTTGAAACTCTTCCTGAAAAAAAATCAAATACGCCAAAAATTGAAACCGAAGTTAAACCGATGCATTCGGAGTCAAAAATAGAACGAATTGTAGTGTTTTATAACGATGGAACGTTTAAGAATTACACGCCTTAACGAGTGTAACTAAAAGCTGGTACTTTTCCTTTAATATTTGTAAATAAAGATTCTAAGTAAAATGAATCTTTCTCAAAATCGTTAGTTATTGTGAATGCATCAAAAATAATAACTTGTTTGTTTTCATAATCAAATGCAATAGGAATTATCGGCACATTTGCTTTTTGAGCGATATAATAATACCCAGATTTCCATTGCGTTACCTTTTTTCTGGTGCCTTCTGGAGACAACGACAAACGCAAGACGTCTTTTGTATCAAATATTTTAGCAATGGCTTCTACCTTATTTTCTGACTTATTTCTATTTAGAGGAATGCCCCCCATCCATTTTAAATAGCCGCCTAACGGAAAACGAAACAATTCTTGTTTGGCTAAAAAATTAATTTCTACAGGATACGTTCCTCTAAAAAAAACACCAATAAAAAAATCAAACCAGCTGGTGTGAGGCACTACAATTAATACACATTTCTTAATTGAGGCGTCAAAATCACCCTTGACCTTCCAACCCATTATTTTAAAAAAAAGTAGTCTATATAGAGAATGTTTCATTCTTTTACATTTTGAGAAAAAGCAAAAATAAAGTATATTTACGTAATTTATATGATGATGTTTAAAAAAATACTCAGCTACTTCTATCCTATCACAATTTACAAGGAAACTTCAACGATAAGCAAATCAATTGAAGTGACTTTATACAATGGGAAAATGCTACTAAACACCAAAAACACGAATTATTCTTTCGGAAGTTTACAGTCAATATTAAAAAAAGGACTTTTAGATATTGGCGCAGCTGAAATAAATAGAATGGAATCTATATTAATTTTGGGAGTGGCTGGCGGAAGCGTTGTGCAAACGTTAGTTACTGATTTTTCGTTTTCCAAAAAAATTACTGGCATAGAATTGGATTCAGAAATTATACATATTGCCAATTCGTATTTTAATTTAGATAAAATAAGCAATTTTAAATGTCTTATTCAAGATGCTGAACAATTTGTAAAAACAGATAAAAATCAATACGATTTACTAATTATTGATATTTTTAAAGATACCGATATGCCTGAGTTTTTATTTCAAGAAAGCTTCATTACTAATTGTAAACAATTACTTAATAAAAACGGGTATATCTTATTTAACACGATGCATTTAAATAAAAATAATCTTTCAAAAACAGAAGCCTATCTGTCGCATTTTGATTCAAATTTATACGAAACAAAAGTGCTAAAGAATATTGAAAAATATAATGATGTAATTTTAATTAAAAGTATATAAAATTTCAACCCATACAATATGAAACATTTTTTAAGAAAACTATTATTGGGAAACATTACCAAAACAGACAAGCCGTTTTTAAAAGTAAATCCCATTCGAAAGCGCATCATAAATATCCAATCCATTTGGAATAACGACCATCAAGAGGATAACGGCATTGAAAAAATATTTAGATTGTTTTTATCAATTTCACAACTAATTTTTCCTGGTGTGTACATTAAGTATTTATTTTCTAGAAAAAACTATGAGTATCAAGATATTGCAATGGATTCTTACATCATTTTAAAATTACTATTTCCAATTTATATTTTAAAAAACAACTTACAAGATCAAAATATTTTAATTTATATTATGGTATACCTGCTTTTAGAAACCATTTTATATATACCTACATTAATTTTTGCTTCAGATATGCTTTCGCGCCCAAAGTCATATAAACGTTCGATGTTATTGTTGTTTTTAAATTATTTAGAAATTGTTTTTGCATTTGCTGTTTTATATACTTTGGGAGATAATATGAACAAACCTTTTACACATTGGTTTGATGCCGTTTATTTTAGCATAATTACTTCAAACTCTATCGGTTATGGCGATTTTTATCCGGTTACACCATTTGCAAAAGTGTTAGTAAGTATTCAAGCTATGTTTTTCTTATCGTTTCTGGTTTTGTTTTTAAATTTCTTCTCGTCTAAAGTAAAAAGTAAAGGCTATTTCGACCACGAAAGTGAAATATAAAGTATTAAAATTTTCCTAAATTACTTTGTCCAATTAGTTCTTTACACTTATAAAAACTATTTTTGACAAAGTGAGAATTGCCTTAAAAATATCATTTGTAATACTTTTCTCTGTTGTAAGCTGTTTTGTTATCAGTAACTTACAACAGATGAATTCTCGTATCTTAGAAGTTCCACAACAAGAACAATCTGATAAAAAAGAAATTCATACAATAGATTCTCCAACAATTTTAAGTGATAATTTAAACAGAACGTTACAACTTCACTTTTTTACTGCAAAAACTAAAATTGCTAAAGCTTTTTATAACATTCACTTTATAAAAGCTATCAATAAGAAAAAGGAGAACAAATCGGTTTTAGCCAAAAATCATTTTTCTTATACCATTATACCTATCAGTTTTAAACAGACTGATATCATATTTCCTTTCCATAATTTTTGGTAATTAATCATACATTTTAGCCTTAAAATAAAATTGTAAGTATTCTAAAATAGTTACAAAATAACAATGTATTATTAATTTAAAATTTAAAAAAAAACATGGATTCTACATCCTTAACAATTGGCATCATATTATTGATAGTATGTGTGTTACCTTTTATATTATTCAGTGTAATTAACACTAAAAAACGTAAGAAAAGAATTGAGAACTTAATTCTAAAAGCAAAAGAAAACAATGCAACTATTCAAGAAAAAGACGATTGGAATCAATCCATTATCGGAATAGACAAAACAAATAAAATGCTTTTTTTCTCTAAAAAATCAGAAGAATTTGATAAATTTATCTCGATCAATATTTCGGAGTTATTAAAGTGTCGAATAGAGAGAACGGAAAATAAGCATAACGTATTAGAAAAGTTGGAGTTAGAACTCACGTTTGCTAGCAGACCAACTGTAGTTTTAGAATTTTTCAACAAAGACGAAACCCGATTAATACTCAACGAAATTGAAATTATTCAGAAATGGCAAACGCTATTGAATAAAATCACATAATCATTCTTAAAAAACAAAAAATGAATTCATTTTTCAAAAATATCATTCTTAAACTCATAATTCGCGATGAATCGATCGATAGAAGTAAAATATCCGATTATATCTTCGCGAAAGCCTATAAAAAATTTAGAATTACAGTAAGACATAATATTAAGGATGTTTTCTTGATTTTATTAGGAATTTTATCTGCATCCTTTGGTTTTAAGGCCTTTTTATTAACGAATCATTTTATTGATGGTGGCGCTACAGGTATTTCATTACTTGTAGCTTCACTAACTAAAATTCCATTATATGTACTAATTATTTGCGTCAATTTACCTTTTGTATTTTTAGGATATAATGTAATTGGAAAACAATTTGCCATAAAAACGGCATTTGCTATTGGCGGACTTTCCCTCGCATTAGCCACTTTAACTTTTCCAAACATCACAGATGACAATTTATTAGTGGCTGTTTTTGGTGGGTTTTTCCTTGGAGCCGGAATTGGTTTTGCCATTAGAGGTGGCGCTGTTATTGATGGAACAGAAGTTTTAGCTATTTATTTAAGTCGGAAATTCGGAACTACGATTGGTGACGTCATTATCATTATCAACATTCTTATTTTTGGAACAGCAGCTTATTTTTTAGGAATAGAAGTCGCTTTATATTCGATGATTACTTATTTAGCAGCTTCCAAAACACTCGATTTTATTGTAGAAGGTATTGAAGAATATATTGGTGTAACCATCGTTTCTTCTCATAATGAAGAAATTAGAGAAATGATTATCAATACAATGGGGCGTGGTGTTACTGTTTATAGTGGTAAAAAAGGTTATGGAAAACGTGGAGAAACGAAAGAAACAGATATTGTTTACACAGTAATTACCAGGTTAGAGTTAAACAAATTAATGACCGAATTAGATAAAATATCGCCTTCTGCTTTTGTGGTGATGAATAGCGTTAAAGATACGCGTGGCGGAATGATTAAAAAACGACCATTGAAGCATTAACTATGGAAGAATTGGAACAATTTGTATTTTGTTTAGAAGCTGTTTCCGATGTGGAAATTATCAAAACAACAGAAATTCAAAAACAATTAGAAAACTTAGCCTTAAATCACGGAATTCCTAATATTTACAAAGCTTG
>NZ_JAGNYF010000075.1 GCF_017985075.1 Flavobacterium sp. | reverse complement strand
AAAACTATCAGGTTTGTATTTGGAATTTATTCTAAACTCAACGTTATTTGTCCGTCATCGTCTAATTCGATATTGAAATCTTGGTTATCAGAAGTATTTTCTTCAGAAACCAGTACTTCTGGTTCGTCTAATTCCTCTTCATAAGGTAACGATTCAAGTATATTGACTTGTTTTATTTTATCAGTAGTTAATTGATTTCCTAAAGCTTTAATTCCTTTTACAGCAATAAACTCGTCTAAATTTACAATCTGATTGTCTTTTTGCACACCTTTTACTTTTGCATAAACCACCTCAGCCATTGGTAACCAATCTGTAGAAATAATTTCTAATTGCGATTTTTCGTGCTCTGTAATAAAAATTTCTTCCTTATTTTCATTTTCAATTAAGAAACGTTTTACAAAATAACGCTCTTTTTCTCCATCGTAATAAATTGCAGAAATTGGTTTTTTTGGATTCCATTTTTCCATCACAATCATATCTTCATCAAAATGTGTGGTCAATTCAGGAATAATGGTTTTAATTTTTCCAGCTTGATTCGCAATAAGCAACCTATCATTTGGCTTAAATTCGCCCAACAACTCACCTCTTCCATCAACGTTTAAACGGTGTACCGTATCATCAAACCAAATTTTTCTTGGTCGAAGAGTAGAAATTCCTTTTTCTTTTAATTCAATTTTCTTGATAGGATATTTTGTAACTGTATTTCCTTTACTTGCACGACCTTTAATGGCAATATCTGAAAAATCTTGATCCCATTTCAGTTTCTTAATACTTCCAACTTGGCGCAATAAAATAGTCACCACCTCAGCTTCTCCATTTGGATTAGCAGAAAAATATAAGACTTGCGAACCTGGTTTTTCTTGCGTTAAATCGTAAAATTTATCACGAGTTACACCAGAAACATTAAAACGTTTAATAAAAGTCGAACCGTTTTTACCATCACGATATATCATATTATAAATGGTACGTTTGTCGTTTTTATCGAAAACAGCGATATGAATAATGTCTTTTCCTACGAACTTTTTATCATCCACTTTCGCAATCATCATTCTACCATCTCTAAGAAAAACAATTACATCATCAATATCCGAACAGTCGGCAACATATTCGTCTTTCTTCAAACCTGTTCCAAAGAAACCTTCTTCTTTATTTACGTATAATTTTGTGTTACGCAACACCACTTTCGTAGCTTCAATCGTATCAAAACTTCTCAATTCCGTTTGGCGTTCTCTTCCTTTTCCGTATTTTTCTTTTAGTTTAGCGAAATAATCAATAGCAAAATCAATTAGATTGTCTAAATGATGTTGTACTTCTTTCATTTCGTCTTCTAACTTCGCAATAAAATCATCCGCTTTATCCGAATCAAATCGCGTAATACGAATCATTGGAATTTGCGTTAATTTCTGTAAATCTTCATCTACAATTTCACGAACAAACGACTTTTTGAAAGGTTCAAATTGTTTGTATAAATACTCGTAAAGTGTTTCTCTGTCCGAATATAATTTGAAATCGATATACATTTCTTCACGAATGAAGATTTTTTCTAATGTTGAAAAATGCCATTTTGTTTTTAATTCCTCTAACTGAATTTCTAATTCTTTTCGAAGTAATTCTACGGTTCGCTCTGTTGAGATTTTCAACATATGAGACACGCCAACAAAAAGCGGTTTGTTATCTTGAATTACACAACCTAAAGGCGCTACAGAAGTTTCACAAGCTGTAAAAGCATACAAGGCATCAATAGATTTATCTGGCGAAACACCAGGGAAAAGATGAATTAAAATTTCTACCTCAGCAGCCGTATTATCTTCAATCTTTTTAATTTTTATTTTTCCTTTTTCATTGGCTTTCAGAATACTATCAATCAATGTTGACGTATTCGTTGAAAACGGAATTTGAGTAATCACTAACGTTTGCTTGTCTAATTGCGAAATTTTAGCACGAACTCGAACTCTACCACCACGCATTCCATCATTATAATTCGAAACGTCTGCTATACCAGCTGTTTGGAAATCAGGATAAATGGTAAATGGTTTTCCTTTTAATATTTTTATCGAAGCGTCAATTAATTCATTGAAATTGTGCGGCAACACTTTTGTTGACAATCCCACTGCAATTCCTTCCGCTCCTGAAGCTAATAATAAGGGGAATTTAACGGGTAAATTGTTTGGTTCAGCACGACGACCATCGTAAGAAACGCCCCAATCGGTAATCTTTGGAGAGTACAAAACTTCCAAAGCAAATTTTGACAAACGGGCTTCAATATAACGAGAAGCAGCCGCACTATCACCAGTTAGAATATTTCCCCAGTTTCCTTGACAATCTATAAGCAATTCACGCTGTCCAATTTGTACCATAGCATCTCCAATACTTGCATCTCCGTGAGGATGATACTGCATCGTGTGCCCAACTACATTTGCTACTTTGTTATAACGACCATCATCCAACTCCTTCAACGAGTGCATTATACGACGTTGTACGGGTTTGAAACCATCTTCAATAGCAGGAACAGCACGTTCTAAAATTACATACGAAGCGTAGTCCAAAAACCAATCTTTGTACATTCCTGTTACTTTGGTAATGGTGTCTTCCGGATTTTCGTCGTTTTCGTAAAAATGTTGTCCTTCGAAGTTTTTGGCGTCTACTTCAATAATTTCTTCAGAAGTAGCTTCCTCTTGATTGTCATCAATTGAATTATCCTCTGAATTATTTTCAGTATGTTCCGTATTTTCTTCTTCTGGATGAATGTTTTCTTCTTCGTCTTTCATTATGCTGAATTTATTTCAGTGTTTTATCTACAAGTAATTGCTGTTGTATTATTCTCTAATATAAAATAGTTTTCCTACTCGATTTATATGGTCTTTTAAACTTTCCGATTGCAAATCATCGTAAATAGAAATATCAAACAAGTAGGGAATATAACTTTCTTCAAATTCGTTTTTTAATTGAAGTAATTCATCGTATTCGATTGTTCCAAATAGAGTGAAATCAATATCCGAACCTTCACGATAATTCCCTTTAGCTCTTGAACCATAAATAATTACTTTTTCAATACTGTTGTGTTTTTGAAGTATTGAAATAATCTCTTTATATGAATTGGGATACAATCCGAACATTACAAAAAGGTTTTCATTTTGGTTTCAAAATCAACAAATAATAATAAATACTGATTAAAAACGATTTCAAGTATTAATAAAATTTCTTTTTCATCATATATATGAGACGTTTTATTTCTACTTTCAATAGTTCGCAACCATTCTTCGCCATTTGCAATCAAACCCACGTTAAGTGCTTCTCTTACAACTGTTTTACTTCCAAATAAATCTGTTTTACCTTGAGACTCTAAAAAATCTTTCATCACTTTCCACGAAAGCTCTTGAGTAATTTCAAATGCTTGTACGGCGCCTTGTAACTCTAATTCTGTAAACTTTCTTTCTTTTTGTAGCTCATTAGCATTTTTCAATTGCCTTAAACCTCCAATAAAATGTTCAAATCTTTGTTTCCAACGAATATCTTGATTTTCCATAATTTCTCTCAATTAAACTTCTTCTTCCACCACATCTAATTCTACCTTCAAGTTGTTAATAATAAACTCTTGACGGTCGGGTGTGTTTTTACCCATATAGAATTCTAATAATTTCTCAATTGACGTGGCTTTATCTAACATTACAGGATCGAGACGAATGGTTTCTCCAATGAAATTTTTAAACTCATCTGGCGAAATTTCTCCTAATCCTTTAAATCGGGTGATTTCTGGTTTTGGCTTTAGTTTTTCCATCGCCGCTTTTCGTTCTTCTTCCGAATAGCAATAAATGGTTTCTCGTTTATTTCGAATTCTGAATAATGGCGTTTGCAAAATATACAAATGCCCTTCTTTAATCATTTCAGGAAAAAACTGCAAGAAGAAGGTAATTAACAACAAACGAATGTGCATACCATCGACATCGGCATCAGTAGCAATTACGATATTGTTATAACGCAAATCTTCCATACTTTCTTCAATATTCAATGCGGCCTGTAATAAATTGAATTCTTCGTTTTCGTACACAATTTTCTTACTCATACCGTATGAGTTTAATGGCTTACCACGTAAACTAAATACGGCTTGTGTATTGACATCACGACTTTTAGTAATTGAACCCGAAGCCGAATCTCCCTCTGTTATAAAAAGCGTACTCTCTAAACTTCTTGGGTTTTTAGAATCCGTTAAATGCACTCTACAATCGCGTAATTTTTTATTATGAAGATTGGCTTTCTTAGCTCTGTCTTTCGCTAATTTTCTAATTCCTGATAATTCTTTACGCTCACGCTCAGCTTGTAAAATTTTACGAAGTAATGCATCGGCAACTTCAGGATTTTTATGTAAGAAGTTATCTAACTTCGTTTTCATAAAATCGTTTACAAACGTACGAACAGATGGCGCATCAGGTCCCATATCGGTAGAACCTAATTTGGTTTTGGTTTGACTTTCGAAAACAGGTTCTTCTACACGAACCACAATTGCCGAAACAATAGATTTACGAATATCTGACGCTTCAAAAGGTTTGTTATAAAACTCCTTTATGGTTTTCACTAACGCTTCTCTGAATGCACCTAAATGCGTTCCACCTTGCGTAGTGTTTTGTCCATTTACAAAAGAATAATATTCTTCTGAATATTGCGTTTTACTATGCGTTATGGCTACTTCAATATCATCGCCTAAAAGATGAATGATTGGATACACCATATCTTCTTCGGCAATATTTTCTTCTAATAAATCTTTTAAACCATTATCAGAATAATATTTTTCGCCATTAAAATATATTGTTAAACCTGTATTTAGGTAACAATAATTTTTAAGCATTTTAATGATATATTCGGTACGATACTTGTAATTTTTAAAAATAACTTCATCAGCAACGAAAGATACTTTTGTACCTTTTCGTTTGGTTGATTCTATAACATCTTCTTCAAGCGTTAAATTTCCTGCAGAAAATTCCGCCGCTTTTTGCTGATTATCTCGAACCGATTCTACTCGGAAATAATTTGACAACGCATTAACTGCTTTGGTTCCTACTCCATTAAGTCCTACTGATTTTTTAAACGCTTTGGAATCGTATTTACCACCGGTGTTCATTTTAGAAACAACATCCACCACTTTTCCTAAAGGTATACCACGACCATAATCGCGCACGGTAACCATTTTATCTTTTAAGGTAACTTCAATGGTTTTACCAGCACCCATTACAAATTCGTCGATACAGTTATCGAGCACTTCTTTTAATAAAATATAAATACCATCATCTGGTGATGAACCATCTCCTAACTTACCAATATACATACCAGGACGCATACGAATATGCTCTTTCCAGTCGAGTGAACGTATATTATCTTCGTTATATTGATCTTGTTGCTCTAGCATAAATCGGAATTTGTATTTTTTGCAAGATAAAGGATTTCATTAAAAAATAAAAATGGTTTTTAAAGAAGTTATTAAGAAGTTTTCAGTTTTAGAATATAGAGAATAGAACATAGAAAACAGACTTAAAACTGCAATTAAACTTGATTTATTAAATACAAGCAAAAAAAAACCGTTACATTTCTGCAACGGTTTTTTCTATATTCTATATTCTATACTCTAAATTTACACGTTAAAACGGAAATGCATCACATCACCATCTTTCACGATGTATTCTTTTCCTTCAACTCTTAGTTTTCCAGCTTCTTTACATTTTGCTTCTGTACCGAAATTAGAATAATCTTCAAAAGCGATTACTTCAGCGCGAATAAATCCTTTTTCAAAATCAGAGTGAATTACTCCAGCTGCTTGTGGTGCTGTATCGCCAACTTGAATGGTCCAAGCTCTAACTTCTTTTACACCGGCTGTGAAATATGTTTGAAGATTCAATAATTTATATGCTGCACGAATTAAAACCGCAGAACCTGGTTCCGACAATCCCATATCTTCCAAGAAAACCTGACGTTCTTCGTAGCTTTCTAATTCTGTAATATCTGCTTCTGCTCCTACTGAAAGGATAATTACTTCTGCTTGTTCGTCTTTCACTAATTCACGAACTTGCTCTACATATTTGTTTCCATTTACGGCAGACGCTTCATCTACATTACAAACATATAAAACAGGTTTAGCTGTAATTAATTGAAACGCTTCATATAAAACTTCTTCTTCATTACCATTTGGCACAACCGTTCTTGCCGATTTTCCTTGTAATAATGCTTCTTTAATTCTATCTAAAATTCCTTTTTCAATTTTTGCTTCTGCATTCCCTGTTTTAGCGCCTTTATTCGCTTTTTCTAAACGTTTTTCAACCGTTTCTAAATCTTTTAATTGCAATTCGATATCGATAGTTTCTTTATCACGGATTGGGTTTACATTTCCATCTACGTGAACAATATTATCGTTATCAAAACAACGTAA
>NZ_JAGNYF010000029.1 GCF_017985075.1 Flavobacterium sp. | reverse complement strand
CAAGTTTATTTAGAATAAATAAAAATAATATTTCTAAGTAATTGATTATCAAAATGAAAAAGTTTTGAATGGATTATTTTTAAACATTAAACTAAAATTGTAACTTTGCATTCCAAAATAATGAAGAAATGTTAGATAGATTACAATACGTAAAACAACGATTCGACGAAATATCCGATTTGATTATTCAACCTGATGTTATTGCCGACCAAAAGCGTTATGTACAATTAAATCAGGAATACAAAAGTTTAAACGCGTTAGTAGAAAAACGTGAAGAATATATAAATCTTGATGCAAATATTAAAGAAGCTCAAGAAATAATTGCAGATGGGTCTGATGCCGAAATGGTTGAAATGGCAAAAATGCAATTAGAAGAAGCCAAAGATCGTTTGCCTCAATTGGAAGAAGAAATCAAATTTATGTTGATTCCTAAAGATCCAGAAGATGCGAAAAACGTAATGGTTGAAATTCGTGCCGGTACTGGTGGAGATGAAGCGTCTATTTTTGCAGGAGATTTATACAGAATGTATACTAAATATTGTGAAGGTCGCGGTTGGAAATGTTCTGTAGTAGATATGAGTGATGGAACCTCTGGTGGCTTTAAAGAGGTAATTTTTGAAGTAACCGGAGAAGATGTGTACGGCGCTTTAAAATACGAAGCAGGTGTACATCGCGTGCAACGTGTTCCTCAAACAGAAACTCAAGGTCGTGTACACACTTCTGCAGCCACTGTAATGGTTTTGCCAGAAGCTGAAGAATTTGATGTGCAAATTGACATGAATGATGTTCGTGTAGATTTCTTCTGTTCATCAGGACCTGGAGGACAATCCGTAAATACCACAAAATCGGCTGTCCGATTAACACACATTCCTTCAGGATTAGTAGCGCAATGTCAGGATCAAAAATCACAACATAAAAATAAAGATAAAGCATTAACTGTTTTACGTTCTCGTTTGTACGAACAAGAATTGGCAAAAAAACAAGAGGAAGATGCCAAAACACGAACTTCTCAAGTAAGTTCAGGTGACCGTTCGGCTAAAATTAGAACGTACAATTACCCACAAGGACGTGTAACTGACCATAGAATTGGTGTTGACGTATTTGATATGGACGGAGTAATGTCTGGAAAAATTCACAAATTTATTGATGAATTGCAATTGGTTGCCAATACAGAAAAATTAAAAGAATCGGAAGTATATTAATAATTTACGATTTGGAATTTTAGATTTACGATTTATAAAAACTCTGGATTATTTTCAGAGTTTTTTTTAATTTTATCGGGAATTTTTTCAATAATTGTTTAATTTTCATAAAAAGAGAGAGATTAATCAAAGCGTTTTTATTAAATTTACTACTTCAATTTGATTTAAACGCTGTTTATAACTAATTAAATTTTACTCATATGAAATCAAAACTTCTAATTGCTATTGCATTATTTAGTATCAATTATACTAATGCACAGAGTTACTTTGGCTATTTAAATGATAACTATGCTGGAGTACATTCAGTACTTAACAATCCAGCAAATATTGTCGATAGTAGATTTCGAGCTGACATCAACTTATTATCATATAGTGGTTTAGTTACTAACGATTATTATGGTGTGAAATTTTTTGACTTATTAAAAAGTGATTATAATTTCGAAAGAGATGCGAAGCAATATCCAACTAACTCAAATAATTTTTTGCTAAACATTGATGTTCTTGGACCTTCATTTATGTTCAATTTAAACAAAAAAAGTTCAATAGCATTATTTACAAGAGTCCGAGGAATTTCGCATTTAAGTAATATTAATGGTAATACATTAAACGATGTTCAGGATGGAAATAATGTTAGCTACCAAATAAGCAATCAAAATTTCAGCGTTGCCTCTAATTATTGGGGAGAATTTGGTGTTTCTTACGCCCGAATTTTAATGGATAAAGGACAACATTTCTTAAAAGGAGGTTTTTCTGCAAAATACTTAGTTGGCATTTATTCGGGTTATGCAAAAGCAAACAACATCAATATTGTTTACAATTATACAGGAGATCCTAATACAAGTATTTATTCCTCTTCAGGAAATTTAGAAGCTGGAAATTTGAGTTCACTTGATAATTTTGATAATCCAACAAATAATGTAGGAACCGGTTTTGGTGCCGATTTAGGTTTCACCTACGAATACCGTCCGGAGCATGAAAAATACAAATACACCAACAAAGATGGTGTAACAAACTATTATAAAGACCAAAACAAATATAAATTCAAATTAGGTTTTTCTATAACTGATATTGGCGCCATCAACTATAATGATGCAACTGTAAGTGTTTATAATGTAAATGCTACTTATACTGACGCACAATACAATGCCAATTCAAATTTTAATAATTTATACACTACGGTTAATCAAACAAAATCAGTGAAATTTAAATTACCAACTGCGATTCATTTAAATGCAGATTGGAGAATGAACAAAAGTTTTTATTTGAACCTAAATACTGATTTTAGTGCTGTTGCTGCAGCAGTTAAAAACTCTTCATACATAAATAACAATGTTAGTATAACTCCACGATATGAAGCAAAATGGTTGAGTGTATATACACCAATTAGTTATTTAGAATATTCTGGTTTACAAGCTGGTTTCGGATTTAGAGTGGGACCATTATTTGTAGGTTCAGGTTCTATAGTAAGTGCATTGCTTTCTGAAACAAGAGCTATTGATGCACATTTAGGATTAAAAATTCCTATTTACCAAAAGAAAATTAAAAACATTGATTTGTTAAAATAAAAATTATTCTTATAATTGTTTAAATTTTGACGGACTAATTTAAATAATACGATTTGTTGTTTTACGATTTCTAAATTTTATAAAAACTCTGGATTTTTTCAGAGTTTTTTTTATAAACTTTTCTTAAACAATAGTTTTTTACAATAGAAATTTTTACTTTTATCACAAATATTGATACGATGACCATTACCCAATTATATTACGTTTTAGCTGTTGCTGAAAACAAAAATTTTACATTAGCTGCCGAAAAATGTTTTGTGACGCAGCCGACATTAAGTATGCAAATTCAAAAATTAGAAGACGAATTAGGGATTCAAATTTTTGATAGAACAAAAAAACCTATTGGTTTAACAGAAGTAGGAAGCAAAATCGTAACTCAAGCTAAAAACATCGTTAACGAAGCGAATAGAATTAAAGACATTGTAGACCAACAAAAGGGATTTATTGGTGGCGACTTCCGAATTGGAATGATACCTACGATTATGCCTACATTACTTCCGATGTTTTTAAATACGTTCATTAAAAAGTATCCAAAAGTAAACTTAATTGTAGAAGAATTAAATACTTCGGATATTATTACAAAACTAAAAAATGGTCATTTAGATTGTGCCATTGCCGCTACACCTTTAGATGAAGAAAAACTTAAGGAAATTGTATTGTATTACGAGCCTTTTGTAGCATATATTCCTGACAATAGTCTTAATAAAGCAAAAAAAGAAATTGAAGTTGCTGATTTAGATGTTGAAAAAATATTGCTTTTACAAGACGGACATTGCTTTAGAAATAGTGTACTGAATCTTTGTAAAAACAATAATTTTATTGGTGAAAATCATTTCCAATTGGAAAGTGGCAGTTTTGAAACCTTAATTAAATTATCCGATGAAGGTTTAGGAACAACCCTTCTTCCCTACTTACATACGTTAGATTTAAACGACAAAAACAAATCCAAACTAAAACAATTTGTCAGCCCAAAACCATCAAGAGAAGTAAGTTTAATTTTCTCTAAAAACGAATTAAAAATTCATATTATTGATGCGTTAAAAACAACCATTCAAGGTGTGGTTCGAGGTGCAATTGCGTTTAGTGATGTGGAAATTGTAAGCCCGAAGTAATTTACGATTTACGATTTAAAATATGGGATTTGGAATTTTGGATTTGTAAATTTATATAACATTTACATCACCTTTACCTTCTCGAACAATAATTGGTTCATGACCTGTTAAATCGATAATGGTTGATGCAATGTTTTCGCCGTAACCGCCATCAATAACTAAATCAACTTGGTTTTGCCATTTTTCGAAAATTAATTCCGGATCCGTAGAATATTCAATTACCTCATCTTCATCGTGAATGGATGTTGAAACTATTGGATTCCCCAACATTTCCACAATTTGAATGGCAATATTATTATCTGGCACTCGAATTCCGACTGTTTTTTTCTTACGGAAGTCTTTTGGTAAATCGTTATTTCCTGGTAAAATAAACGTATAGGCGCCAGGTAACGCTCGTTTTAAAATTTTAAAAGTAGGCGTGTCAATTTGCTTTACGTAATCTGAAATATTGCTTAAACTACTACAAACAAAAGAAAAATTCGCTTTTTCTAACTTCACACCTTTAATTTTCGCCAGTTTTTCCAACGCACGAGAATTGGTAATATCGCAACCCAAACCATAAACCGTATCGGTTGGATAAATAACTAATCCACCATTTTTTAAAACCTCAACCACTTTTTTAATGGCTGTTTCACTTGGTTTGTCTTCGTATATTTTTATGAATTCTGCCATATTATTTTTTGCTTTATGCCGTAAGCTTAATGCTTATAGCGTTATCCAATCACATTCAACTTCGCAAACCGTAACAATAACTTCTTCAAGCCTCCAACATCGAAACGAATTTCTGCTTTTTTGTCTGCTCCAACGCCTTCTAATCCTACAATTTCACCTTTTCCAAAACGTTCGTGCATTACAATATTTCCAACAGCTAAATTAGCATCTGTAACATTGTTTTTGGATGTACTTACACCGCTATTTAATGGTTTTAATCTTCTAATATTAACAGATGAAACAGGTTCATTTTTGGTAATATATTCAGGTGGTGTTCCAGCAGTTGGTTTCGCCAATCGTAATTTGGATTTATCCACATCGCCAAAAATATCAATATCCATAGAGGGTTTATAACGATAACCCGAATCTATCGGATTCATATACTCTAAAAATTCACCATTAATTTCTTCTATAAAACGCGATGGTTCGCTATCTACAAGTTTTCCCCAACGGTAACGCGACTGCGCATATGTTAAATACGCTTGGTGTTCAGCACGAGTTAAAGCAACGTAAAACAAACGGCGTTCTTCTTCCAATTCACTTCGGGTATTCATACTCATCGCACTTGGAAACAAATCTTCTTCCATTCCCACCACAAAAACGTGTGGAAATTCTAATCCTTTTGCCAAGTGAATCGTCATTAATGCTACTCTATCATCATCGCCAGTGTCTTTATCTAAGTCTGTTGCCAACGCTACATCTTCCATAAATTCTGCTAAAGCACCACGAGCACCATCAATTTCTTTTTGTCCTTCTGTAAAATCTTTAATACCGTTTAGCAATTCTTCTATATTTTCGATTCGAGCAATTCCCTCTGGTGTGCCGTCTTTTTTTAATTCTTGAACTAAACCAGTTTTCTTCGTTACGTGATCAGTAAGTGTAAAGGCATCTTGCTGTTCATTAATAACTTGAAAACTTTTTATCATAGTTACAAAATCTTGCAACTTGGTTTTCGTCCCCGAATTTAATTTTAAATCGATTTTATCAATATGTTCCATCACTTCAAAAATGGAACGTTTATAATGATTGGCAGCTACCGTAAGTTTTTCTACAGTTGTATCTCCTATTCCACGCGCAGGATAATTAATTACTCGAACTAACGCTTCTTCGTCTTTCGGATTGATTACCAATCGTAAATAAGATAAGACGTCTTTAATTTCTTTTCGTTGATAGAACGACAATCCGCCATAAATTCGGTACGGAATATCGCGTTTTCGCAACGCATCTTCCATAGCACGAGATTGCGCATTGGTACGATATAAAATAGCAAAATGTGAATTTGGTAACTGATTTTGCATTTTTTGTTCGAAAATAGTTCCGGCTACAAAACGACCTTCTTCACCATCTGTAACACTTCGATGCACTTTAATTTTCGGACCGTCATCATTCGCTGTCCAAACAATTTTATCCAACTTGGTTTTATTCTTATCGATAACATTATTTGCCGCTTCTACAATATTTTTAGATGAACGATAATTTTGTTCCAATCGGTACATCTTTACGCCATCGTAATCTTTTTGAAAGTTTAAAATATTATTGATATTCGCACCACGGAAAGCATAAATACTTTGCGCATCATCACCTACCACGCAAATATTCTGGAATCTATCTGAAAGCGCTTTTACAATTAGATATTGAGAATGATTGGTGTCTTGGTACTCATCAACTAAAATGTATCTAAATCTGTCTTGATATTTCGCTAAAACATCAGGAAAACGATTTAATAACTCGTTGGTTTTCAATAACAAATCATCAAAATCCATCGCACCCGATTTGAAACAACGTTCTACATAATTATTGTAAATTTCGCCCATTCGAGGCTTTTTGCTCATCGCATCAGCTTCTTGTAATTCAGGATTATTAAAATACGCACGAACCGTAATTAAGGAGTTTTTATATTGGGAAATTCTTCCTAAAATTTGTTTGGGTTTGTAAATATCTTTATCCAATTGCATTTCCTTAATAATACCACCTAAACAACGCAATGAATCTTGTGAGTCGTAAATGGTAAAATTGGAAGGATAACCTAATTTTTCAGCTTCACTTCGTAAAATTTTAGCAAAAACTGAGTGAAAAGTACCCATCCAAAGGTTTTTAGCTTCATTGTTACCTACAATTTCGGCAATACGTTTTTTCATTTCACGTGCTGCTTTATTCGTAAATGTAAGGGCTAAAATATTAAATGCATCTACACCTTGATGCATCAAATTAGCAATTCGAACGGTAAGCACTCGCGTTTTACCAGAACCCGCACCTGCAATTACTATCATAGCACCATCTTTTTGCAAAACAGGTGCACGTTGTGCTTCATTTAATTGATTTATGTATTGTTGCATGGCTAAAATAGGATAATTAGGAAAGCAAAAATACAGATTATGAAGTGATTTTACCTGTTTTTAATTGTCTTTTAACTGTAAATTATCAACAATTTTTTTTTCTTCTGAAGTTAATAATAAACCGGAATTGGTTTCCCAATATTCAGTAATTATTGCATTTTTCTTGTTTATTAATGATTTTTCCTTAAAAACATCTTCCTTCTCATAAGGAACAAACTTTCTACTATGTTGCGTAGTAATTAAATAATTGGCTATTTCTACCTTATTCTCCACATCTTTTTTATCTTTTACCATCAAACCTATTTCTTCTTTTGTACTGGCTAAAAAATAATCGTCACCATCTAAAATATACAAGGCTTTAAAGACGGAATTGAATACTTTTCCTTTTACAACTTTTAAGTTAGAAACATCAGAATATTCAAATCGATTGGGTTCTACAAAATATTCTAATTCTAAGATAATATTCTTTCTATTATCATAAATTACCGTTACTGTTGGCAAAAACTCTTCGATTTCAGGCTTTGGAACAATTATCATTTGATAAAAATCCGCTTTTCCTTTCACTGTTTTTATTTCGAAATCGAACTTCTTTTTAGCTTTTGATTCGGCTAAATTTGCGATATATTTAAAATCATAATAATTCTGAATGATGTCGTACATATTATAGCTTAATGTCTTTTTTTCTATTTTTTCGTTATTTATTAAATTATAGGTTCTGTTTTGTTCTACTAAAATATCAGCGGCAAATTTATCGGGTTTTTCCTTCAAACAAAAATTAACTAGACCATCCGAGTAAGACGTATATTCGTTATTATATTTAAAAAATTCTCGTGAATATATCTTTAAATTAATAGGTGCAGTAAGTTGTTTCATTGATTTGTTAATCAATATTTTAAGTATACTAAAAGATTGTCTATTTGTAATTACAACATCTTCAATGTCTTGTGAAATACTTTCTAAAAAAACAACCGTTTCTAATTCTTTTATAGTAACCGAATTGAGACTAATTTCTTTATATTCGGTATGCTTAATATTTATTCTTGATGGTTTATTTAAATTAAATTTCACCACTCCTTCTTTATTACTTTGAAAGTTTTCATCGGTACGAAGAATCGCAACAATAACATTTTCAATTAAAGCACCTGACGTTTTATCTTTAAATACCAATATCATCTCTTTTGTCTGAGAAAACGACAAAACAGAACAAAAAATCAAACCTAAAAAATATAAATTTCTCATTTTAATAGTTTGGTATACTAACAAATATAAGAAATTAAAAATGGATTTATTTTATTTAAAAAAATATTTTAGATTTGTAAAAAAACAATCGATGAATATTGAAGTAAAGATATTAGAAATTGCCACATATACATTACCAGCAATTATTACTGGCGGTGTAGCATTTGGTTTATTGCAGAAATTTTTCAAAAACGAAGAAAACAAACGAAAATTTGAGCTTTTAAGAGAAAACCAACGTTTAGGATTGCCAATTAGATTGCAAGCGTACGAGCGTATTGTATTATTCTTAGAACGCATCAATCCTATAAACTTAATGATGCGCGTAGAACCAAACTCTTTAGACCCTCAAAGTTACGCAACACTTCTCGTGCATACCATACAAACAGAATACGAACACAATATTGCACAACAAATATATTTCACTCAAGAAAGTTGGGAAATTATTTTAAAAGCAAAAAATAGTATTATTACACAAATTAGAAGATTTTCGATTGAAGGCGAAGTTGCTTCAGGGGAAGAACTAAGAACGAAACTACTTCAAGAACTTACACAAACAGAAAGCGCTAGTGCTGTTGCTATTAGCTTTATTAAAGAAGAATTAAAAAGGGTATTTTAAAATTTTTACACAGATTTCACGGATTAACGCAGATTTTTTTGTGTAAATCTGTGAAATTTGTGTTTTATTACTTTATTCTTTTAAAAATTTCAAATACAAAGCAGCCGTATTTTCATCCGCAGTTTTAACTAAATTTTCTACTTTATTTCTAAAATCTGGTTGTTTTAACAAGGTTCGAATTTTCTCTCTTGCGAATTTAGTAAATTGCCATTTGTGATGTGTGGTTGCTTGAAATAAAGCACGAATTACTTGTTCGTTTTCAGGATATAATTCCAACAAAACCTCTAAAGCATTTCGCCTGACTAAACTTTCATTGTTACTTGAAGTATAATTAAATAATTCATTGAAATACAGGTTTTTATAATTTAGATATTTATCTGAATTTAACGCGAATTTTAACCAAGTTACTCGTAAACTTTTATCATTGTTGCCTTGCATATTTTTTAATTTCTCCAAATATTCATTTGTTTGATTTGGAAAAGAATTACATAAATTTATCAAAGTAATTTCTTTTGTTTTATACGAATCATCTTCTAAAAATGTCTCGTATTGCGATTTAAATTCAACAGGTATTTCACTTATTGTTTCTGCAATGGCTTGGCGAACATATACGTTTTGTTTCATACCAATTTCAATCAACTCTTTTTTGTCTTCAAAAGGTGTGTTTCCTAACTTATAAAAAATATACTGTTTGATTGGAAAATAGGTTTCAGATTGCAAAATAGCTTTGTAATTCTCTAAATCCTTTTTCTCTTTGGTGAGTTGAATATATGCCGCAACCGATTTGTTTTTTAAAAGATATCTTTCCGCTAAAACCATATCAAATCCTGATGTTTCTAACCATATCTTTTTGAAATTTTCTATATCAAAATCTTTAGCAACCTTTTTTATTTCAGCTAAAAATTCATCAGTATTTACATTTTTGTATTGGTATTTTTTTAAATACTTTTTTACTGCCTTTTGAAAATTTTTCGCACCGATATCTTCGCGTAACGTATGCAACGCCCAAGCGCCTTTTTTGTAAAATGATAGTGAACTTGCTTTTTCATGCATTACTGGAATTGTATCGGTTTTAGCTGCATTTCTCAACTGCAATGCATAATCGTATAACTCGTTGTAAAAATAATCGTCGCCAAATATTTCCTTTTCTGCCAAAAGTGCATAGTATGTTGCAAAACCTTCTTGCAACCAATGATGTTTTCCCGATTGTGCCGTAATTAAATCGCCAAACCATTGATGCGCCAATTCGTGGGCGTTTACATTTATGTAATTCCTATCATTAAAACCAATAGAATCCACAACAAAATCTTGAGAAAAAATCGTAGAAGTCGTATTTTCCATTCCAGCATATAAAAAATCTCTTACAGGAATTTGACGGTAGATTTTCCAAGGATATTTCAAACCAATTTCTTGTTCTAAATAATCGAAAATTTGTTTAGAATAGCGATATGTAGGTTCAAATTTTGAATAATCATTTTTATCTATGTAGTATTCTAAAGGCGTTCCTGATTTACTTTTGACTTCTTGCATCCCAAATTTTCCAAACGCCAACATTACCAAATAAGACGACATTGGTTTTTGCATTTGATAATTTCTTGTTATATCGTTTACGCCTCTACTCCAGCTTATAGTACTTTTCTCAAAATTCAATTTACCATTAGATAATGCAATAGGATCAAATTTAAATTTATTCATATCGACATAATAGTTAATAATTATCCCGAAAATTACTTTCTCATTAACATCGTCAAAACTCGGCAACCAATGACTGGTATATTTTCCTTGACCTTGCGTCCATATTTGCCTATTTTCATCTTGTCCAATAAAATAAAGCGTTTGTTTCGGTATTGCATTGTATTGAAACGTTAGTTTGTTTTTACCCTTAGAAAAACCTTCAAATAAATCCAATGTTTTTCCTGAATTTTTGAAGTTCACCAATTTATCATTAATCATGACATCTGAAAACTCCATGTTTTTTGCATCGATTTTAATTGTATCTAAAATCTGCATTACCTTAAATTCATAAGTAACATTCCCAGAAATAGATTTTTCTTCAAAATTTGGATACAACGAAGCAGTACATGTCAAAAAATCAACATATTTTGTTTGTTGCGAAAAGGAAAAAATGGAAAAAAGCAGAAAAAACAGCGCTTTCATAAATTAATTTAAAATTAGATACGAATATAACTATTTTTAATTTTACTCATTTCTAATTTAACAAATAATAACTATCTTCGCTTTTCATGTGTGTCTTAACACAGATAAGAGAAATTTTAAAAATTTATATAATTTCTTTATTTGTGTTCAAAATTTAACTTGAATTACAAAAATAGAATTAGACTTTGAATCTACTCGATACTTCCATAGAATATTTAAAAGGCGTTGGGCCTCAGCGTGGCGAATTACTTCGCAAAGAAATGAATATTCATAAATATGGCGATTTAATCAATTTATACCCAAATCGATACATCGACAGAACGCGCTATTTTAAAATAAACCAACTGGTAAATAGCAATTCCGAAGTTCAAATTATTGGAAAAGTGGTTCATATTAAAATCATCGACCAAGGAAAAGGAAAATCGAGATTAGTCGCTACTTTTTTAGATGATACGGGACAAATGGAATTGGTTTGGTTTCAGGGACAAAAATGGGTTAAGGAAAGTTTAAAACTCAATACTGTTTATGTTATTTTTGGGAAAGTCACACAATTTGGTTCGGTTTTCAATATGGCACATCCAGAAATGGAATTGTTGGAAGAACACAAAACCACTTTACGAAGTGCGATGCAACCTGTTTATCCAAGTACCGAAAAGCTAAATAATAAAGGTGTTACGAATAAAGTTATCAATAAAATGATGATGCAATTGTTTTCGGAAACGCATCAATTATTTTCAGAAACATTACCCAATTCAATTATAGAAGAATTAAAGCTTATCCCAAAGAAAGAAGCGTTACTAAACATCCATTTTCCGAAAAATCAAGAACTTTTAGCTAAAGCGCAATTTCGATTAAAGTTTGAAGAGTTGTTTTTCATTCAACTACAATTAATAACTAAAAACTTAATTCGAAAACATAAAATAAAAGGTTTTCCGTTTGAGATAATTGGCGAAAATTTTAATAATTTCTACAACAATCATTTGCCATTTGAACTCACCAATGCTCAAAAACGAGTATTAAAAGAAATACGAAACGATTTGGGAAGTCACGCACAAATGAATCGTTTATTACAAGGTGATGTGGGTTCAGGTAAAACCATTGTGGCATTAATGTGTATGCTTATCGCGAAAGATAACGGCTTTCAAAGTTGTTTGATGGCGCCTACTGAAATTCTGGCAAATCAGCATTTTAATGGCATTACCGAATTAGCTAAAGATTTGAATATTAACATTCGAATATTAACAGGTTCTACGAAAATTGCACAACGAAGAATTATTCACGAAGAATTAGAAAACGGCACGTTAGATATTATAATTGGAACGCATGCTTTATTAGAAGATAAAGTCCAATTTAAAAATTTAGGTTTAGCCGTAATTGATGAGCAACATCGTTTTGGCGTAGAACAAAGAAGTAAACTGTGGACGAAAAGCCAAATCCCACCTCACGTTTTAGTAATGACCGCTACTCCTATTCCACGTACTTTAGCGATGAGTTTGTATGGTGATTTAGATATTTCGGTGATAGATGAGTTGCCTCCCGGCAGAAAACCAATACAAACCGTACATCGATTTGATAGTAAGCGATTAGTGGTATGGAAATTTATAAAAGATGAAATCGCCAAAGGCAGACAAATTTATATTGTATATCCGTTAATTCAGGAATCTGAAAAAATGGATTATAAAGATTTGATGGACGGTTATGAAAGTATTTCTCGTGATTTTCCTTTGCCTCAATATTCTATTTCTATTTTACACGGAAAAATGAAACCTGCCGACAAAGATGAAGAAATGAAACGCTTTGCGGAAGGAAAAACCAATATTATGGTAGCTACAACAGTAATTGAAGTGGGTGTAAATGTACCAAACGCCTCCGTAATGGTAATTGAAAGTGCGGAACGTTTTGGCTTGTCGCAATTGCATCAGTTACGTGGACGTGTTGGTCGTGGTGCCGAACAAAGTTATTGTATTTTAATGACGGATTACAAACTTTCTGAAGACAGCAAAACCCGAATGGAAACAATGGTTCGAACCAATGATGGATTTGAAATTGCTGAAGTCGATTTAAAACTTCGCGGTCCCGGAGATATTATGGGAAAACAACAAAGTGGTGTTTTAAACCTTCAAATTGCCGATTTGGTTAAAGACAGAGATATTTTGCAAGTAGCAAGACATATTGCTGTAAAACTTCTTAAAGAAGATCCAAGTATGAATTTACCTGAACACGCAAAATTAAAGGCTGTATTTATGGAAATCAGTAAGAAAAAGAGCATTTGGAATTATATTAGCTAAAAAAATTACAGCAAACTCACTTCCGAAACAAATATTTCAAACACTTGTACCTACAAGTATGTTAAATAATTTGTAAGGTATTGGCTTTATTAATTCGTAAAGAGTAGCTTTGTAACAAATCTAAGCTTTTATACTATGAAGATTAAAACTATCAGTATCACGTTAATTTCCCTAGCACTTTTAGGACTTATTGGTTACCGAATTACAAAAAATTCTGCCGAATCTGAAAAAAACGATAAAAAAGGTGATAAAAAACCACCTTTATCTGTTACAGCAATTGTAGTTACTTCAAAAGATTTTTCTAATGGTATTTCATTATCAGGTTCTATTGAGGCCAATGAAAACGTAGAAATTAGAAGTGAAGTTTCTGGAATTGTAGAAAAAATTTCTTTTTCGGAAGGCACACAAGTAAACAAAGGTCAGGTTTTATTAAAAGTCAACGATATTGAATTAAGAGCTCAATTATCTCAAGCGATTACTCGGCAAAAATTAGCTTCGGAAAATGAAAGAAGAGCTAAGTTATTACTAGAAAAGGAAGCAATAAGTCAGGAAGAATATGACATTGCCAGTGCAGAATTCAGAAGTTTAAAATCACAAACCCAACTGATTCGAGCACAAATTGCTAAAACAACTATCAGAGCACCTTTTTCTGGAAAAATTGGTTTAAGAAATATTTCTCCTGGAACGTATGTAACACCAACAACTATTATCACAAAATTAGTAAGTTCAAATCAAGTGAAAATTAGTTTTTCTATTCCTGAAAAATATGCTTCGGAAATTGAAAATAACGCTTCTATCCTATTTACCATTCCAAATAATCCACAAAAATTCTCAGCAAAAATTTACGCTATCGAACCTGAAATTGAAACAGCAACTCGTACCTTAAAAATTCGTGCTATTGCTGATAATTCAAATGGAAAATTATTACCTGGAACGTTTGCCACCATTGAACTTTCTCTAAAAAACATTAAAGATGCGATAGTAATTCCTACCGAAGCAGTGGTGCCTATTCAGGATGGAAAGGTCGTATATATTGCCAATAACGGAAAAGCAAAAGAAGTAAAGATTGAAACATTAGCAAGAACTTCAAAAAATGTTGTGGTAACAAGCGGCATCAAATCTGGCGACACCTTATTGACTTCTGGCGTAATGTCGTTAAAAGATGAAGCAGATATTAAGGTGAAGTTGATAGAAATTAAAAAGGATTAAGGGAAAAGTGACTTCGAGAGCCTCAGTCACCAGTAATCTTTGGCTGAGGTTCTCGAAGCCAACAAATAAAAATTAAGCAAAAGAATAAACACAAAATTTTAGACTTCCAGCTTCCAAAATTAAAAAATATGACTTTATCAACTTTAAGTATAAAAAGACCTGTTTTTACCATTGTAATTAATCTATTAATTATTCTGTTTGGTATTTTGGGGTATACCTATTTGGGTGTTCGAGAATTCCCTTCGATTGATCCGGCACAAATTTCTGTTCGTACAAATTATACGGGTGCGAATTCAGACATTATCGAATCGCAAATTACGGAACCACTTGAAAAAGCTATTAATTCCATTGACGGAATTCGAAATATTACGTCTTCAAGTAATCAAGGTTCGAGTAATATTACGATTGAATTTAAGTTAGAAAAAAACTTAGAAGAAGCCGCTAACGATGTGCGTGATAAAGTATCACAAGCCGTTAGAAGTTTACCACAAGATATTGACGCGCCACCAGTAGTTTCAAAAGCGGACGCTGATTCGGATGCTATTATTTCAATGACAGTTCAAAGTAATTCAAGAAATGCGTTAGAATTAAGTGATTATGCGGAAAACGTAATTGCGGAACGAATTCAAACCATTCCTGGTGTTAGTGGTGTTCAAATTTGGGGACAAAAAAGATATTCGATGCGAATTTGGATTGATCCCATCAAATTAAATTCATATGGAGTAACCGTTTCTGACGTTAGAGCCGCGTTGAACAAACAAAACGTAGAATTACCTTCAGGAAAATTAACAGGTGCCAATACCGAATTAATGGTGAAAACGCTAGGAAATTTATCAACGGAAAAGGAATTTAACGATATTGTTATTCTTTCTGACGAAAACAAAACCGTTCGTTTAAGCGATATTGGAAAAGCTTCTTTAGAATCAGAAAATTTAGAAACCAAGTTTACGGAATCAGGAAATCCGATGGTTGCTGTGGCAATTATTCCGCAACCGGGAAGTAATTATTTAGAAATTGCCGATCAGTTTTATGCGCAATTTGATAAATTAAAAAAAGAATTACCAAAAGATATTAAAATTGACATTGCATTAGACAATACGCTTTTCATTAAAAAATCGGTTGTTGAGGTGGCAGAAACTTTATTGATTTCGATTATTTTAGTGGTCTTGATTATCTTCTTGTTTTTTAGAGATTGGTCTATCGCATTCCGACCGCTAATTGATATTCCAGTTTCATTAATTGCCACGTTTTTCATTATGTATTTATGTGGTTTTTCTATCAACGTATTAACGCTTTTAGCTATTGTTTTAGCAACGGGTTTAGTGGTTGATGATGGAATTGTGGTCACGGAAAACATCTTCAAAAAAGTAGAAGAAGGTATGTCGCCAATTGAAGCGGCAATTAAAGGTTCGAACGAAATTTTCTTTGCTGTAATTTCGATTTCGATTACATTGGCTGCGGTTTTCTTACCAATCGTATTTTTAGAAGGATTCGTAGGACGATTATTCCGAGAGTTTGGCGTGGTAATTGGCGCTGCTGTTTTAATTTCCGCCTTCGTATCGTTAACATTAACACCTATGTTGAATGCCTATTTAATGAAAGGTGGCGAACAAAAGAAAACAAAATTTTATCATTTTACTGAACCGTATTTTGTTGGATTAAATCAAGGTTATGCGAATGCGTTAACAAATTTTATGAAAAGAAAATGGCTGAGTTTTCCAATTGTCATTGCTTGCATTGGATTGATTTTGTTGTTTTTCAAAATCTTACCGAAAGAAACGGCACCTTATGACGACAGAAGTTTAGGAATTGTAAGTGTCACCACACCAGAAGGCGCTACATATGAATACACAGATAAATTTATGACAGAATTATCTGATTTAATAAACGATTCTATTCCTGAGAAAAAAGTAGCTTTAGTTATTACTTCACCTGGATTTATGTCTTCCTCTGTGAATACAGGTCGTGTGCGTTTAGCTTTGGTGGAACCAGAAGAAAGAAAAAAATCGCAAAAAGAAATCGTAGATAATTTAAATAAATGGACTAAAAAATATCCTCAAGCGAAAGTCAATGTTTCTGAACAACCAACCATTGCTGTAAATCGTAGAGGTGGATTACCGATTCAATATATTATTCAGGCACCAAATTTCGAGAAATTAAGAGAAAAAATTCCTCAATTTATGGAAGAAGCAAGTAAAAATGAAACGTTTTCCAATGTGGACGTGAATTTGAAATTCAACAAACCTGAAATTAACGTAACCATCAATCGTGAAAAAGCAGAAAGTTTAGGAATTTCGGTTTTAGATGTGGCTCAAACCTTGCAACTTTCCCTAAGCGGACAACGTTTTGGGTATTTTATGCAAAACGGAAAACAATATCAAGTGATTGGACAATTCGACCAAAAAGATCGTGATGCGCCATTAGATTTAACTTCTATGTTTGTTAAAAATAAAGCTGGAGAATTAATTCAATTAGACAACGTGGTTGAGGTGGAAGAACAAAGTAATCCGCCACAATTGTATCATAACAATCGTTATATGTCGGCAACTGTTTCAGCTGGTTTAGCACCAGGAAAAAGTATGATTGATGGAATTGATGCTATGGATGAAATCAAAGCAAAAGTTTTAGATGAAACGTTTACTACTGATTTAGGTGGAGAATCGAGAGATTTTGTGGAAAGCAGTTCGAATACTTCTTTCGCTTTTGGATTGGCTTTATTGTTAATCTATTTGATTTTAGCGGCACAATTTGAAAGTTTCATCGATCCATTCATTATAATTTTGACAGTTCCAATGGCGGTTGCGGGAGCGTTATTCTCGCTATGGTTATTCGGACAAACTTGGAATATTTTCAGTCAAATTGGAACCGTAATGTTAATTGGTTTGGTAACCAAAAACGGAATTCTGATTGTAGAGTTTGCAAATCAATTACGAGAACAAGGCAAACCAAAATACGAAGCTATTATTGAAGCTTCAGAAGCACGTTTACGACCAATTTTAATGACAAGTTTGGCCATAGCACTTGGGGCTTTACCAATTGCGATGTCGCTTGGAGCTGCTTCAACAAGTAGAATTGGAATGGGAGTTGTAATTGTTGGAGGTACGATGTTTTCATTAATATTGACTTTATTTGTAATTCCAGCATTTTATTTAATGTGGTCGAAAGCAAAAAAACACCGACCAGAATTTGATAATTTAGACGCTTTAGAAAAATAAAATTATGCAAAATTTATATAAAATAGGATTTCTATTATTGATGAGCTTAACAGCGCAAGCACAAGAAATATTAACACTTGAAGATGCTGTGAAAATTTCATTGAAAAACAATTACGACATAAAAATTGCACAAAACAATTTAAAAATTGACGAAACCAATAATAATTTTGGAACAGCAGGTTTTTTGCCTTCTATAACTGCCAATTTCACGAATTCAAAGAGTCAAATTGATACCAAACAAACGCAAGCTGGTGGAACTGTTAGAGAATTAGACGGTGCAAAAAATATGAATTTGAGTTATGGTGTTGGTTTAGATTGGACCATTTTTGATGGAATGAGAATGTTTTCGAGAAAAGAACAATTACAAGTTATTGAAGAACAAGGAAAATCAGAATTACAAGCGGCTATTTTGACTAAAATTAGCGATGTGTATTTAACCTATTTTGACTTAGCGCAGCAACAACAAATGATGGCTTCTATTGATACGGCGATTGTGATTTCAAATCAAAGATTGGTAACAGCTAAAAATAGATTTAGCATTGGAAAAGCTTCAAAATTAGAAGTTTTAAACGCACAAGTAGATTTGAATACTGATTTAAGTTTATTGCTGAAACAAAAAGAATTGTATCGAATTACAAAAATTAAAATGAACGAATTATTGGTTCAAGATGTTCAAACTGATTTTAAAGTCAAACCTGAAATAACAGTTGAACAAAATTTAGATTTTAACGAGTTAAAAGCCGCGGCTGAAAAGCAAAATCCACAATTGCAAACGCAAATCTTAACTAAAAAAGTCGCCGATTTAAATCTGAAACAAATAAAAGGGAATCGTTATCCAACTGTTCGATTAACTTCTGGTTATAATTTCACGAGTTCAGAAGCTTCATTAGGTTTCGTTACACAATCATCTGGACAAGGTTTTGTTTATGGCGTTTCGGCTTCGTTACCAATTTTTAACGGTTTTACTCAAAACAAAAATGAAAAAGTGGCAAAGTATCAAGCGGAAAATGCAAATTTTCTTTTAGAACAGCAGAAATTTTCTTTAACATCAAAATTAGCCACTTTATTTGCCAGTTATCAAACGAATTTAGAATTGATAAAAATGGAAGAAAAAAACTTGGAAATTGCCAAACAAAACTTAGAGATTACGTTAGCAAAATTTAAAATTGGTACCATTACAACAATTGAATTTAGAACTGCGCAACAAAATTTTGTGGAAGCTTCTGTACGCTATTCAAATGCGCAATATATAACCAAGCTTTCAGAAATCAACTTAAAAGAATTGGCTGGAACTTTAAAATTAAATTAATACTTTTAGCACAAATTCTTTTTACTTTAAACTTTTATCTTATAAATGGTACAATATAACCCAAAAGACTGGATTACTTTTATTTTTCGATTTCATAAATCGGATACGTTTCGTCAATTAATCCCAATGATGATTTTAATTGGCGTTTATTCTGGCGCCATCTGTTTTTTCGAAATACATTATTTCAAATTAAAAGAAAATAGTCATGTAAAAAACATTTCAGTATTGCATACAACTGTCGGATTTGTGTTATCATTGCTTTTAGCCTACCGAACAAATACCGCATATGATAGATGGTGGGAAGGAAGAAAATTATGGGGAAGTTTAGTTAATAATTCCAGAAATTTAGCCATTAAGTTAGCCGCTATTTTGGAAAACGAATCGGATAAAAATTATTTCAGAAAAGTGATTCCAAGTTACGCTTCAATCTTAGCGAAACATTTAAGTAATGAAGAAGTTGGTAAGGTGTTATTTGAAGGATTAGACCTCGAAATAGACCAAAACAAGCACAAACCCAACCAAGTAGCCAAGATGATTTACAGTAAAATTAATGATTTATATAAATCTAATAAAATATCTGGAAATCAATTAATTATATTAAATTCAGAAATACAATCTTTCACTGAAGTTTGTGGTGCTTGTGAACGAATAAAAAACACACCAATACCCTATTCGTATAGCGCATTCATCAAAAAATTTATTTTCTTTTATGTAATGACATTGCCTTTTGGATATGTTTTTACCTTAGGCTATTACATAATTCCTGTTGTAGTTTTTATCTTTTATGTGTTGGCAAGTTTAGAATTAATTGCCGAAGAAATTGAAGATCCTTTTGGAGGTGATGAAAACGATTTACCCACTTCAAAAATAGCAAGTAACATTAAAAAACACGTTGAAGAAATATTATAAATTTTAACATTAATCTTGTTTTTTTTAAATATTTTTTGTAAATTGTTTAACTTTTACGTGCTCTTTTTACCAAAAGTATTAATATTAAAAATTTAAGATGTAATCATGTTTCCAAAAGTATTATTACAAGCGCCTGCTTTAACACATGAAAAATCCCTAAAAACCTTAGTGGAAAACAGAACTATTTTTTCTTTAAATCATTGTGAGTTAAATATTTTTGAAACGTATGAAAAATCAGATTTAGTTCCTTTAAAGTTTAATGATTTGGTGGTAACAAGCATGCTTAGAGGTAAAAAAGTAATGCACTTATTTGACACACCCCAGTTTGAATATCTTCCGGGCGAAACCGTAATTGTTCCTTCTAACGTTGAAATGAAAATTGATTTCCCTGAAGCCTCGAAAGAGAATCCTACACAATGTATTGCCCTTGCAATTGATAATAAAATAATAACTGATACTTTGGGCTTCTTAAACGAGAAATACCCTAAAGATGGTAAAAATAACCTATGGAAACTTGATCAAGAAAATTATTTTTTTTATAATAATATTGAATTGGCAGGTACTATAAATAAACTTATAAAAGAATGTATGGGAACTTCAATAACCAAAGATGCTTTGGCAGATATTACTTTACAAGAATTAATTATAAGAATTATTCAAACCCAAAGTTTAAAGAAAATTGAAAACGAAATTATTGATGTAACGAGTCCTATTACAGCATCAATAAATTTTATTAGAGAAAATATTAGAGAGTCAATAAATTTAAAGCAATTAAGCGGAAAAGCATGCATGAGTACAACTTCTTTTTATAGAAGTTTTAAAAGAGAATTAGGCATGAGTCCAATTGAATTCATTTTAAACGAAAAAATAAAATTCGCAAAAAAATTATTAAGCAATCCAAAAATAAACATAGCTGAAGTTTCATACGCTACTGGTTTTGAAGATTGCAATTACTTTATTAGGTTGTTCAAAAAATATGAAGGTATAACACCAAAACAATATCAATTGATGAATTTTAGCGGATAAAAAGCAACACTATTCGTTTAACTTTATATCTTCTAAATTAGCATTTTCTTCATCTGTAAAAAGTCGGTAATGTACAATAAATGTTTTTCCTAAAGGTGTTTCCAAAGAAAATCCACCTGCTCCAATTGCATCGGTTACATCTAAAGTAAAATGAGCATATTTCCAATACTCGAATAAATCTTTATCAACCCAAAATTCAACATTTTTAATTGTCCCAATACAGACATCTTCGTATCGTAAATAAAATCCGCCTTTTTCAAAACATTGGGGCTGTGTACCTTCGCAACATCCACCTGCTTGATAAAACATTAAATCGCCAAATTTTTCTTGTAGTACACCTATTAAATCTAATGCTTTTTCGGTAGCAGCAAGTCGTTTTATTTTTTCCATAATTTTAAAATAAAAACCGCAATATCATTCATACAATTATTTTTGATATTGCGGTTTAAGTATAAAATCCCTATCAATTAAAAGAAACCTAATTTGTTTTTATTGTAAGAAATCAACATGTTTTTTGTTTGACGGTAATGTTCTAACATCATTTTATGGTTTTCTCTACCAATTCCTGATTGTTTATAACCTCCAAATGGAGCTCCTGCAGGGTATGCATGGTATTGATTTACCCAAACACGTCCAGCATGAATTGCTCTTGGTACTTGATACAATTCGTGCGCATCGCGCGTCCAAACACCAGCACCTAAACCATATAATGTATCATTAGCAATTTCTAATGCTTCTTCAGTTGTTTTAAATGTTGTAACTGCTAACACAGGTCCGAAAATTTCTTCTTGGAAAATTCTCATTTTGTTATGCCCTTTAAATAATGTTGGCTGAATATAATATCCACCTCCTAATTCATCACCTAAATGATTTACATCGCCACCACAAAGTAATTCCGCACCTTCTTCTTTTCCTAATTTTATGTAAGAAAGAATTTTATCTTTTTGAATTTGTGATGCTTGTGCGCCCATCATTACTGTTGGATCTAATGGATGTCCGACTTTAATGGCTTTTACTCGCTCTAAAACTTTTGCTATAAATACATCGTAAATGGATTCGTGAATTAATAAACGAGAAGGACACGTACAAACTTCTCCTTGATTTAAAGCAAAAAGCACTGCGCCTTCAATAGCTTTATCTAAAAACGCATCATCTTCATCCATTACTGAAGGGAAGAAAATATTTGGTGATTTTCCACCTAATTCTAAAGTTACAGGAATAATGTTTTCAGTTGCATATTGCATTACCATTCTACCTGTTGCAGTTGAACCTGTAAAGGCCGCCTTATTTACTTTAGGATTGGTTACCAAAGTTCTACCTAATTCGGCACCAAAACCATTTACAATATTAACAACTCCAGCTGGTAATAAATCTTCAATTAATTCCATTAATACCATTATTGAAATTGGCGTGCTTTCGGCTGGTTTTAATACTACGCAATTTCCAGCAGCCAAAGCAGGCGCTAATTTCCACGTTGCCATTAATATTGGGAAATTCCAAGGTATAATTTGCGCAATCACTCCAAGAGGTTCATGTACAATTATTGAAACGGTATCTTTATCTAATTCTGTTATCGAACCTTCTTCTGAACGAATAACACTTGCAAAATATCTAAAATGATCAATAGCTAATGGAATATCAGCTGCCATAGTTTCTCTAACAGCTTTTCCGTTATCCATAGTTTCAACAGCTGCAATGAATTCTAAATTTGCTTCAATTCGGTCAGCGATTTTATTTAAAATTATACTTCTTTCAGTTGCTGAAGTTTGACTCCAAGAAGCAAATGCTACAGTTGCAGCATCTACTGCCATTTCAACATCTAATTTTGCAGAATGTGCTGCTTTTGAAAATAACTTTCCATCAACTGGCGACACTACTTCAAAATATTGTCCGGTTGATGGTACAGTCCATTTTCCATTGATATAATTATCATACTTTTCTTTAACTTGTGGTCTTTTAATTAAATTACTCATAATATTTTAGTTTTGATTTATTCAAAATTAGCATCTATAATTAATATAAAGTAGCACTTTTTAACCAAAAAATAGCACAAAAAAATCTCGCTACTTTCATAACGAGATTTAAAATGTAAGAATATTGTAATTATTTTCTTGCTATCACTTTTAATGATTTTTCAATAATAGCCGTACTATTTAATCCGTATTTTTCCATCAATTGTTCTGGTGTACCACTTTCTCCAAACGTATCATTTGTTGCTACAAATTCTTGAGGAGTTGGCGTATTTAAACTAAGCGTTCTGGCAACACTTTCTCCTAAACCACCTAAAATATTGTGTTCTTCAGCTGTAACTACACAGCCTGTTTTAGCAACCGATTTTAAAATAGCTGCTTCATCTAAAGGTTTTATAGTGTGAATATTAATCACCTCAGCAGAAACGCCTTGTTTTTCTAATTCTTCAGCAGCGATTAAAGCTTCCCAAACCAAATGTCCAGTTGCGATAATTGTTACATCTGTTCCTTCATTTAACAAAATAGCTTTTCCAATTACGAAAGGCTCATCTGCAGGCATAAAATTAGGCACTACAGGACGGCCAAAACGTAAATATGCAGGTCCATGGTGATCTGCTAATGCCAAAGTCGCAGCTTTTGTTTGATTGTAATCGCATGTATTGATTACTGTCATGCCAGGTAACATTTTCATCAAACCAATATCTTCTAAAATTTGATGCGTGGCACCATCTTCACCTAAGGTTAAACCCGCGTGTGAAGCACAAATTTTAACATTTTTATCTGAATAAGCTACCGATTGACGAATTTGGTCATACACTCTTCCAGTAGAAAAGTTAGCAAAAGTTCCTGTAAAAGGAATTTTTCCTCCAATAGTTAAACCCGCGGCAATTCCAATCATATTGGCTTCTGCAATTCCGATTTGGAAAAAACGCTCTGGATGATTTTTCTTGAAATCGTCAAACTTTAACGAACCAATTAAATCGGCACAAAGCGCTACAACATTTTCGTTTTTTTGTCCTAATTCAGTCATTCCTGCTCCAAATCCTGAACGGGTATCTTTACTTCCTGTGTTTTCGTATTTTTTCATATTTTTAAGCTATAAGCATAAGGCATTAAGCACAAAGCATTATTAATAATCTCCTAAAGTGGCTGGATTTTGGTTTAACGCATTTTCTAATTGTTCATTACTTGGTGCTTTACCATGCCAAGCGTGTGTATGCATCATAAAATCTACTCCATTACCCATTTCTGTATGCAATAACACACAAACTGGCTTTCCTTTTCCTGTACGAGATTTTGCATCTGCCATTCCGTTTATTATGGCTTCGATGTTATTTCCTTCTGTAATTTCTAACACATCCCAATCAAACGCTTCAAATTTAGCTTTTACATTACCCATATTTAATACATCAGTAGTAGAACCATCAATTTGTTGCCCATTTAAATCTACTGTTGCAATTAAGTTGTCTACATTTTTTGCAGATGCATACATTATTGCTTCCCAATTTTGACCTTCTTGTAATTCACCATCACCAGTTAAAACATACACTAAATTCGAATCTTTGTTTAGTTTTTTTGCTTGAGCAGCTCCAATGGCAACTGACAAACCTTGTCCTAATGATCCAGAAGCCATACGAATACCTTCTAAACCTTCGTGCGTAGTTGGGTGTCCTTGCAAACGTGTATTTAATTTTCGGAAAGTAGCCAATTCAGATACTGAAAAATAACCGCTTCGAGCTAAAACACTATAAAATACTGGAGAAATGTGTCCGTTTGATAAAAAGAAAAGATCTTCATTAACGCCATTCA
>NZ_JAGNYF010000028.1 GCF_017985075.1 Flavobacterium sp. | reverse complement strand
TGCAGGTAAAATGGTAATAAAATACCTACTTACTATCATTGGTGTTACTAAATAAGAACGTAGTATTGGTAGGGCTAATGTTATTATTATCCATGAAAATAAAAGTAAATAATTCTGTTTCATTTTCACTTTAAAAGCATAATAAATACATACAACTATTAATCCTGAATATAAAAAAAGTAAAATGTAGGATTGTTGTACAAAATCTTTAAAAATTAAAAAAACAGTATCAATCGTAGTGGGTTGAATGGCAGTATATTTCTTTTTTGTTGTTTCAATAAAAATATTTATCGCAGGTAAAAAAGAAATAATAATTACTAATCCTGATGCAAGTAATTGTTTAAAAAACAACAGCTTATGTATTTTTTCTTTTTTAATAAACACAAATAATAAGATGATTACTTGTGATACTAAAACAAATAATCCAAAAAACTGTGTTAGCAACATTAATCCAGTAAATAGTCCGTATAATATAGCGTTTTTATAGGTGTTTTCTTTTAAATACACTACTAATCTGTAATATGATAAAATGGTCAACAACAATAATAAAGCATACATTCTTACTTCTTGCGAATAATAAATATGAAAACTATTTATAGCTAATAAAAAAGCTGCAAGCAATCCTATGTTTTTATTGTTAATTTCTTTACCTAACAAGTACATTGCATATACTCCGGCTACACCAACTATTGCTGAAAAAACTCTTGCAACTAAAGTCGTGTATCCAAAAAGTTGAAACAAAATTTTCAATAACGCAAAATATAATGGTGGGTGTGGATCAGAAAGCATAATTGTGGCTTCTAAATCGCTCCATTTAATATCTGGATTGGCTTCAAGTATAGAACATATTTCGTCTAACCAAACACTTTGATAATCAATATGGTAAAATCTCAAAGCTGTTGCTAAAACTAATATTAGCAAAACAATATAATTTGATTTTATCCAATTGTTGAATTTATTCATGTTCTTAAATTAAGTTGTTTTTGGTTATTTAACAAATTCTATAGCGTTTGGAAAACCTATTATGCCAATATAATCCTGTAACTTTTCTTCAATGGTGATGTTAATATAATTTCCAGAAACATAATATCCTTTTACGGTAACTATTCTATTATCTTTAAGTTTGATTTTTTTACACGTTTTTAAAAGATTTTCTTTTTTTGGTGAAAAATCTAAAACCAACATATTATATGAAAGACTACAACCATTTTTCCAATTTTCATCATTCAGATTGGATAAAGTTAAACCATTTGATTTGTAATCTACTGCTGTCTTACCATTTTCTGTAATTAATGAAAACTTAGATAGTTTTACCACTTTTTCTGATTTAAAAGTAACTTTCGGATGGGTTGAATTCCACCAATAAAACCCATTACTTACTCGAACAGCGTATTGATGTTTGCCTGCCAAAACACTAAAACCATATGTTGCTTTTGAAATGTTATTTTCAGATAAATCCATTGTTGCGGTCATGTCTGTTTCAGATTCTATTTCTAAAAATGCAAAAACACCATTTTTATTTCGGTTTAAGTTTTTGGCTTCAATACTTACTGTGGTTTCTTCCACAGATTGATTAAAGGATTTTACTGAATTAAAAGCTTCATTTTTAGAATTTTCTGCCCATAATTTAGGAACAAAACCAATAAAATAATCAATCTTATCTGGCTTGTTTACGCTTCCTTGAGAATCACTTACAAATTGAAAAACTTGTGGTGTAATGCTTTGCACATTAACAGCAACCATTATTTCAGAAGGAATTTTTACAAAATTCATATTGATTTCATTAGTTCCAGAAACAGTAATAGGGAATTCTTTAGCTCTTTCCTCAGAAAACGTATCAGTTGGATTTAAATTATAGTAAATTTTAATGTTTCCTGGGTTCGAAGCGATAAATTTAAACTTTAATTTTGATGGTAAATTTTCGTTTTTTAGCGTATTATTTTTTCTCAAATAATCCATCATTCCAATAAAAAACGGAGAAGCGCCAGTAGCTTTTAAACTTATAGTGTTGTTTGTTTTTTCAACAACTAAATTGCTTTTATTTATTGTGCTTTCGTTTAAAAAATTGAAATCTGTTACAGAGGCATTACTTGCAACTTCGCCTAACGATTTTAATTTCGCATCAAAATAGGCTTTTTTGTTTCTTAAAACATATACATCAAAAGAACCTGTTCTAAATAATGGTGTGTAATTGGAATAAATATATTCGGAAATTTTATAGTATTTAAAATCTATATAAACTTCTGAAATCGCATGCCAATAGTTGTTTTTAATTGGCATTAAAACAATCGAAACATTCTTTTCTTTTAGATAGTTAATTTCAAAATCTTGTGCTTTGTCACCATTTAGCATTAACGGTGACTGATTCACATATACAGGGTTTTTTCTGTTAGTTAAAACATGATAGAAATTTGTAGATGAAAAATCATAATACGTTTCATTTTTGCTTAACGATTTGTCTAAGAAGTTTTTGAAAAAATTAATTTCCGATTGATCAAACGTAACTTTTAATCGAGTGCCATTAAACGCAGTCATTTCGGAAAATTTTTCGTGAAATGAACCTGAATTTATTGATTTTGTTAATAATGAATAACTTCTGTTTTTAAAATCGATATTAGTAGAATTTAAAAATAAAAACACCCCTAAAAATACTACTGAAAAATAAATTAATTTGGATTTACTATTGAAAAGTAACGTCAGAAATAATAACGCAATTGGAATCGTACTTGTAATTCTGATGATGTTTCCGTATTCGAAATTATGAAAAACAATGCCTCTTTGAGCATTAAAAATGAAGAAAAAGAAAAAGAAAAAGAAGAAAATAATTGCCGAAATGGTTTTTGGATTATTTAATTTTTTTTGGAAAAATTCTTTTTGGAAAAATAGTTTGAAACCAATATAAACTGCATAAGTGGTTACTACTAAAGGTAAAATATAATAAGAAACTCGGAACAAATAATTAGACGTATTTCCCATTTTTACAATTCCCCAATTTTGATCAGACATGGCGGCTAATAAAAACTCTTGAAGTCTTGAAATTGGATTGATTGATTTTACTAAACATAGCAGAATGAAAAGAAGTAGCATTGGAAGTACAACAATTACGGCTGATTTCACAAGTTGTTTGTATTCAAACTTATTATTTAAAACTTTATTAAATATAAAATAAACAACAACTCCAGAAAGTAATGCGCCATAACCGACATCTAATTTATACAAACAAATTAGTATTCCTAAAATCCAAAACAGATAAAAATTCTTGATTTTTGGGTTGTTTAATAGTTTAATTACGAAAAGTGCGAAAAGTCCAGCTAAAGCGAATTCATTTAAAATTACTGGTAAAATTGGCACACATAAAATTAAAAAGAAACTGTTGATGTCGCCTAATGTTTTTTTGAAAACAAAGTATAAAACAATAATCTCTAATACATAAAAATAAAGAATATATAAGCTGTGCGACCACGGTTCGTATCCATTAAAAAACACATATATGTAAGAGAAAAATTGTTGGTTTAACATGTGTGCATCAAAATTCTCTATAAAAGGAATAGAACCATATTTAAAGAAATGATCCACCGCAATTCCGTGATTTGCTGCTTCAAAAAATTCTTTATCTGGAATCATAAATCGCCAAGGTTGCGCAATTAAAATCACATAACTCAACAAACAAAAAGCCATAAAATACTTACTAATTATTGCTTTATTAAACGCTTTTTTTGAGTTCAATAAATAATAAAACAATCCGAAAGCAATGAAAATAAGTGTCGCAAAAAGTAAAAAAGGATGGTTATAAACAATATTAAATCTTACATTGGCAATGTTTAAACTTTCTAATAAAAAAGACACAAGTGTTGGCACGAAAACGATTGGCAAACTCGCTAATAACAACTTGTTAGCTTCGTTTTTCTTTAAGATTTGGTTTTTTATGAAATAGCAAAGTATAGCAAAACCAAGCAATAAAAAGATAAAAACTAACGACTGGAAATCAATAGTTAATACATAACCTTTTACCTTAAATTCAACTGGAATTTTTTCGAAAAAGTTTTTAGTTTTAAGAAACGTATAAGAAAATAAAGCAAATGGAAAGGAAATTAAAACAGGCCATAATACCAAAATAATAGTATTGTTTTTGTTTAATCGAATTTCGTTAAAGAGAAACAGTAAACTCACTAAAATAAAAAATATCGCTGTATCAGTTTGATACAATAATATTCCTGAGAAAAAAGTTAAAATTCCAATTATGGAAATACTGTAAACGTGTTTCAATAATTTACTGGCTACATTGGTGTGCGATGTAAGTTTTTTAAGTAATACAAATACGATTCCTGTTAACAAAAACAAACCAATTAAGGTTTTATAAAACAAACTTACTCTTTTACCGACATCTAAATTATTTACAGATGCATTGGAAATAATATGCTGACTAAAATTGGAAACTTCCGGTTTAATTTCGAAAAGAATATTAATGAAAGGAGAAAATAATCCCAAACAAATAAAAAAACTTAAGGCTAAAAATGGTGCGTTATTATAACCATTTTCCTTAATTGCCGAAACAATATAATCTTTTACTTTTTTCATTTTTTAAAAATTTATGGATTAAATTTTCCAAATAAATTATTCACTAATATCATAATCAGATTAAAGTTTCCTTTAAAAAAACTAATTTTAGTTGGTACTTTTCCGCTTTCTGGATATTTACGCTCCACAGGAACTTCTCCAACTTTTAATCCTAATTGTGACGCTCGAACTGATAAAAATGCAAGCAATTCGTAAGTGGTAAAAATAGGTCTGAAAGGTTGCACTTTCGGATGTGTTAAATATTTTTTTGAATAACATCTGTACGCATTCGTTGAATCTGTAAAACGATGACGTGCGGTTAATGAAATTAAAGGCGAATGAATAAACTTCACTGCAAAATGTCTGATTTTTGGAGTATTGATAGCTTTTCCACCTTCCACATATCTTGAACCTTGTACGAAATCAAATTGTTGTTCTAATTTTTCAATAAACAATGGCACCGATTCTATGCTATCTTTATTATTTCCATCAATGGTGATAATTCCTTCGTAGCCTCTTGCTAAGGCAAACCAAAATCCCATACGCAATTGTGCGCCTTGTTTTCCAGTATCTTTTTTGGTTAAAAGTGTATTGACACCCAATGTTTTTAATTGCATACTATCTGTGGAACCATCTGTAGAATCGCCATCACAAATAATAATGTCTACTAATTTATCAATTCCGTGTTGTTGTGCTCTTTGCAATTGTTTGTGAATGCGTTCGCCCTCATTTATGATTGGAATACATAAACAATATTTTGTTTTTCTTTCTTCTATTTCTGTAGAAAGAAACTTAGGTACACCGAAAATTGCTTCGTTAGTTTTTGAAAACATCTTGAGTATATTCGATTATATCTTTAATTTTTTCAATTTCGCTTCCGCTTTTCATCTCAATTGAAATGTAATTATCATACTTTTCTTTTCTTAAAATAGAAGCCAATTCATTGTGAAGTGAACGCTTTTGAATAGTTTCTAAATACGGTTCACTAATGTGAATATGATTGATCCATTTTAAATTATTTTCTAAAAAAGCTAAACTTTCTTCGTTATAAATTACCGTTCCTAAATCGAAATTCACTTTTAAACCTTCGACATTACAAGCTTTCACAAAATCTAATGCTTCATTTGTTGTGTTGATGAAATTCGTACCATAAATAACTGGATTGGGTTCGATAGCAAAAACCGTGTTTTTTTCTGCTGCATATTTTCCTATTTCGGAAAAATAAGCAACCGCAATTTCTTCTTGATTTGTATTAATATTTCTATTTTTTGGTGAACCGAAAACCAAATTAGTACAATTTAATTCTGAGGCAAAATCGATAGATTGTTTGATATATTCTAACAAAGAATTTCGTTCTTCCTCTGATGAAAATATCGCTTCATTTCTGCCAAAGCAAATGGATTGCATAGAAACCACTTTCAAACTGTATTCAGATTGCAATTTATCTCTAAAATTTGCGACTTTTTTTAAATCAGAATACGGATTTTCTGGAAAAATTCTTGTGGGTGCAATTTCAATTCCGGTACACTTTTTCTCTTTCAAAAAAGCATACATTTCAGCATCATTTTCAGACTGCCAAGCTATGTTTGAAATAGTAACTTTCATTATTGTTGACTTTTAATAAAGTTGACAATATCTTGTAAAACTTCTTGTTTCGTGCTGATATAATTTCCGTGATTTTTAAATAATTGTCCGTGAACGGTATAAAAATCGTAATTTGGAACTGGATTGTTTAATTCGTTAACGAAATCTTTACCATAAACCGCTTTATAAATTTCATTTACTATAATTGGTTCTGTAGCTAAATTTAATTTTTTTACGTTATTTTTCTGTGCGATTTGAATATCGTTCCAAAGGTGTTGCAAATTATAAAACTGGAAACTTCCTCTGCTATCTGTAAAATTTAAAGCCGAAAAACCTACATCTAAAAACTGTTGTTTTAAAATTTTTCTTTCCGAATTTTCGATATTATTTAGTTTATAAAAACCATTTTCCTGTAAAGTGTAATTGTTAACAATCCAACTATTTGAAACTAATTCTTGGTATTTCGCTTCATTTAACATTGAAGGAATCACTGAAATTAAATCGAAAATAAAATTCTTTTTAATGTTTTTTCCGAACAAACCTGGAAGTCTAACAATCAAATAATCATCAAAATTTGATGCCACCCAATTTTCTAAATACAATCTGTTTTTCCCATAAGGTTGAACTTCTTCTATATCTATTTCTGTGTTTTCATCAACCGAAATCGGGTTGGGATACACATCAACTGTAGAAATTAAAACAATTTGTTTTGGATTGATTTTTTTGATGTTTTCAATCGCATTTAAAATGATATTAAAGTCATTTTCGGGTTCTTTGTTGGCTAAAAATTTTTCAGCCCTAATTCCAGAATACAACAACACATCAGGATTTAACCCAAAAGATTCGGAGATGTTTTTAGAATTAAAACACAAATCAAAGGCGGTGTTTTCTAATAAATTAGAACCTACAAAACCAGTATGACCAACTAGTATTTTCATTTAAATTTTTATTAAACTTTCCTTCCAGTCTTTTACCTCAATACCAAAAACTTCTTTAATCTTACTTTTATCTAAAACACTATATGCTGGTCTTTTAGCAGGGGTGGGATAAGCAGTTGTTGGTATGGGTTGTAAATGTATAGAAATGTTATTTACCTTGAATATTTCTTCGGCAAAATCGTACCAAGAACATTGACCTTCGTTGCTGAAGTTGTAAATTCCATATAGGTATTGGGTGTTGGGTATTGGGTGTTTGGTGCTAATAATAGTTAACAAACATTCTGCTAAATCTACAGCGTTTGTTGGTGTGCCGATTTGATCTGAAACTACAGATAAACTGTCTCTTTCCGATGCTAATCGCAACATAGTCTTCATGAAATTGTTGGCAAATTGCGAATATACCCAAGATGTTCTAATGATAAAATGCTTCTCCCAAGTTTTTTGTATGGCTTGTTCACCTTGTAATTTGGTTACTCCGTAAACGCCTGTTGGATTTGGAACGGCTTCTTCTGAATAAGGTTGAGTTGCTAATCCGTCGAAAACAAAATCGGTTGAAACGTGCAATAAAGTAGTATCGTTTGATTTACAAACGGCAGCTAAATTTTGCGCTCCCGTAACATTTATAGCGTATGCTTTTTCTGGTTCCGATTCTGCTTTATCAACAGCGGTATAAGCGGCTGCATTTATGCAAAATTGTGGTTTATATTTTTCGAAAATGGTTTCGCAATTATTTTTATCAGTAATGTTTAATTCTGATGAAGAACAAAATACAAAATCGATTGACGGAAAATTTCCTACAACCGACTGAATAGCTTGTCCTAATTGTCCATTAGCACCTGTTACTAAAACTACCATACTTTTTTTGCGTTTTCTAAAGTAGGTAATATTTGGTCTTTTTCTGAAATAATCAGTTGTTCAATTGGAAAATTCCAATCAATATTTACTGTGGCATCGTTAAATAATAAACCGCCTTCTGAGTCTTTATTGTAGAAATTATCGCATTTGTAAAAGAAAGTCGCCGTTTCGCTTAATACTAAAAAACCATGGGCAAAACCTCTTGGAATAAAAAATTGTTTTTGATTTTCTGCCGATAAATAAACCGTTTCATATTGGCCAAAAGTTTCAGAATTAGGTCTTAAATCTACTGCCACATCTAATACTTCACCATGTAAAACACGCACTAATTTAGCTTGCGCATGTTCTCCGGTTTGATAATGTAATCCTCTTAAAACTCCTTTTGAAGAAAATGACTGATTGTCTTGTACAAAAGTTACTTTTTGACCCACGCCTTCGCTGAATGTTTTCTCATTGAAGCTCTCCATAAAATAGCCGCGGTCATCTTGTATTACATTTGGCTCTAAAATAAAACAGCCTTTTAATTTTGTTTCTATAAATTTCATGTGTTCAATTTGTCAATTAGACAATGTTCAATGTGCCAATGTTCAATGTGCCAATGTTCACGTACAACTAATTAATTGACATATTGGCTAATTGACAAATTGAGTATTAAATTATGCTCATTAAATGCGTTCCGTAGCCGCTTTTTAATAGCGGTGCTGCAATTTTTTTCAACTGATCTGCGTTGATAAAGCCCATTTTATATGCCGCTTCTTCGATAGCACCAATTTTTAGTCCTTGGCGTTCTTCAATAACTTGAACGAATTGCCCAGCTTGCATTAAAGACTGAAATGTTCCTGTATCTAACCAAGCGGTTCCTCTATCTAAAATACTAACTTTTAATTTTCCTTGTTCTAAATACGCTTTATTGATATCGGTGATTTCTAATTCGCCACGGTGACTTGGTTGTATATTTGCTGCAATTTCAATCACAGAATTATCATAAAAATAAATCCCTGGAACTGCATAATTTGATTTCGGCTCTGTTGGTTTTTCTTCAATAGAAAGCACTTTGCCTGTTGTGTCAAATTCAACAACGCCATAACGTTCAGGATCGTGTACGTGATACGCGTAAACAATTCCGCCGTCTGGATTGTTGTTGGCTTGAAGTAATTCGGCTAATCCAGTTCCATAGAAAATATTGTCGCCTAAAACTAAAGCCACTTTGTCGTTACCCACAAATTCTTTTCCGATAATAAATGCTTCGGCTAAGCCGTTTGGGTGTTCTTGTACAGCATATTCAAAACGACAACCTAATTGACTTCCATCTCCTAATAAATGTTGAAATAAAGGCAAATCATGAGGTGTAGAAATAATTAATATTTCGTTGATTCCTGCCCACATCAAAGTTGATAAGGGATAGTAAATCATGGGTTTGTCGTAAATTGGCATTAATTGTTTACTTACCGCTAATGTTAACGGATGTAATCTTGTTCCTGAGCCTCCGGCTAATATAATTCCTTTCATAGTTTTTTTGTTTAATTTGTTTAAAGTTTCAGGTTTCAGGTTAATTAACTTGAAACAAAAATAACTTTAAACTTGAAACTTTTTCAAATACCATTCAATTGTTTTTTTAATTCCTGTTTCGAAATTTTCATCTGCTTTCCAGCCTAGTTCTGTTTCGATTTTGGTTGCATCAATTGCATAACGTAAATCGTGACCAGGTCGGTCTTTTACAAAGGTAATTTGGTCTTGGTATTTTCCCGTTGCTTTTGGTTTTAAATCGTTTAAAATAGTACAAACGGTATCAACAATTTGCAAATTATTACGTTCGTTTCTTCCTCCAATATTATACGTTTCTCCTGATTTTCCAGTTTTAAATGCTAACTCTATTCCTTTGCAATGGTCTAAAACATACAACCAATCACGTACATTTTTTCCGTCTCCGTAAATTGGAATATTTTCTCCAGCTAATGCTTTACGAATAATAGTAGGAATTAACTTTTCGTTATGTTGTTTTGGACCGTAATTATTGGAACAATTTGAAGTAACCACATTCATTCCGTAGGTATGAAAATAACTACGAACAATCATATCTGAGCCTGCTTTTGATGCTGAATATGGGCTATTTGGCGCATAAGGCGTAGTTTCTTCAAACAAACCTGTTTCGCCTAATGTTCCATAAACCTCATCCGTAGAAACGTGGTGAAAACGTGCGTTTACAAATTCTGCTTTATATTGATTTGGCGCTGACATCCAAAGTTTTCTTGCCGTGTCTAATAAGTTAAATGTTCCTAAAACATTGGTTTTAATAAACGCTTCAGGACCCGAAATTGAGTTGTCGACATGACTTTCTGCAGCAAAATGAATAACATCATGAAATTGATATTGATCAAATAAGTTTATTATGAATTCTCCATCAACAATATCTCCTTTTACAAAGGTATATCGCTCGTGATTTGCGACTTCTGCTACGTTTTCTAAATTTCCTGCATACGTTAATGCATCTAAATTTACTAAATGATAATCAGGATTATTTGCTATAAAATATGGGACAAAATTTGCGCCAATAAATCCAGCTCCGCCAGTTACTAAAATGTTTTTCATTATGCTTTAATTCTTTGTTTTTGTTGTTTATATGCTTTTGAAAACCAATACCCTAATAAATAAAACAGTACAAATAATAACGGAAAAATAAATTTCAATTTATTGTTCGCGCCACTTGTATTCATTTGATTTGATACTATATCTTGGTCTTTAATGATTCTTTCAAACTCTAATCGGTTAGTGGCTAATTTTTGATTTTCTAAAATTAAATCATCCTTTTTTTGAATTAAATCACTTAAACCCGTGTTTTCAGAAATGGAAACATTACTTCCAGTTTTGTTCTGATTTAGGCTTAAAACAATTTGGTCAATCTGAGCAATAATTGCTTTGTTGGCTATTAATTTTTCTTCTAAATTATCTTGTTGAATTTTTTGAAGTTTAAGAAAATATTCCGACTGTTGTAAAAAATCTAATAAAGGATCTATTAAGTCTTTTTGCTGGTAAGCAATAGCGGTTTTGATATTTATGCCGTGTAAATAATAGTTTTTACTGGTTGTTTGGTCTTGTATAATTTTATTTACATCGCCAGATTCAGCCATTAATTTAACCAATTCAAAATTATTTTTTTGGCTTTCCGAATTTATAAAATTATAGATTCCATTTATAGGCTGAATTTCAATAGAAATAAAACCTTTAATGTTTTTAATTCCAATTTTAGTAAAAAACGCTTGGTCTTTTTCTTTTAATTTTAAAGAAATTAAATTTATTTTATCGTACAAATACTCATTGCTTCCAAAATTAGGAATCACCACAATATCATTTGTATAGTTAGGTTCTTTATCTAAATAAAAACCTAAACCACCTCCAATAACCAATAAAACAAAAACAATTAGTAGTTTCTTTTGTATAAAAAACAACAAATCGAAACATCTGTTTACCGCTTTTTGAAACCCTTTTGAAATGCTTTTTCCAATTTGGCTTAAATCAATTTCTTGCTCTTGAGAATTTGTACTCATATTCTTAGTTTACGTTAAAAATTTGTTCTAATATTTTAATGGTAATTAAATACGTTGGTTTTACACCAGTGGTTCCTAAACCGCCAGAAGCTAATGTGCTTCCTGTTTCTAAAGGATTGTCTGAGGCGTAATAAGCATATCTTACTTTTACATTTGTGTTGATACTTTTTCTAATTCTTGAAGCAGATTGAATGGCTTTTTGATAATACGAACCTTCCATTTCTAAACCAATGGCTTCCCAAGTTGATTCGTGGAAAAATTTTAGTAAATCTCTATTTTGTAAAGACGTTCCTAAAACCGTTATCATAGGTCCTGAAAAAACGGGTATTCCATTTCCTTCGAACATGTCTTTTGTAAGTTCATTTTCGAAATGATAATTATCTGCGGTTCCTTCATTTACGTGTGCGTTTGGAATCATAATATCGCCTTTTCCGCCTTCTAAAATTCCGGCTTTACCCATTATAGAAACCGATTCCACATTTAACAGTGTTTTTGTTTTATCAACTTTATACGGCTTTAAAAGCTCATCAATAGTTTCGTAAGCTTGTTCTCCAAAAGCATAATCCATTACAATAAGTACTGGTTTTTCTTTTAAAGTTGCTGATGGAAATGCGGTTTTTTTCCAATCGAATTTCGCAGTGTCAAAAATCTGCACATCAATATTTGTCCCCGAAGTATCAGGCAGCGAAATCATTCCGTTTTGCAACGCAACATCTTCCACTTTTTTACGTAACTCTTTGTGAGAAGACGAACTTAAGTCTTCATAAATTTGAAACGCTTCTTTTCCTTTATATTTTGTTGCTAAAACCGCAGGTGCAAATACAGAATTCATCACACTGTGCATATTCGCACTAATTATATGAATCGGTCTTTCTAATAAATTGTTTTTGCTTAGGGTTTCTTTAATGTTGTTTGCCCAAATTTCACCATAAATATGATGGCCTAATCGTTCTCTTAAAATCGGACTAAAAGTAATCGTGCGTTTGTTATTGTCTACAATTTCTTCAATTGCAATTTTTCCTAACCAATATACAATTTGTAAAAAACGTTCTGGCGCTTCAGATGTGGCAAAACCATCATAAATATCTTGAACTTCTGCAAAGGTTCTTCCTAAAACATTAGACAAGTGCGACATCGCAATTTCTCTGTCTATAGGTGTTAATTTTTTAGTTTGAAGGGCGAATTGTTCTAATTTTTGCCAATCGCGAGATACCAAACCTTCATCGTCAATTAAAACTCTATCTTTAATTTTATGCGATTCGATGAAAATAAACGTAAGGTGCGTTAAAATGTCATAAATATCCGAACGACCACGGGTAATTTCAATATTCATTTGTTCGTCATCTATACGATAACAATTTCTTCTTCTTTTTGGCGGAACAATGGCTTTAAAGTGCGAATTCGCATAGCCTTCATCCGACGTTAAATTGATATAACGACATTGCTCGATACCTACTGGCAAACGCTCAATGACGTATAATAATCCGTTTAACTCTACTTTTTCCTCTGCAATAGAACCATAAATTTCTGGTCGTAAGGATAATAAAGCTTCACGTAAGGTTTCTCCTGAAACACCCATTGGTTTGTAAAAACCTCTGTTAAATAAGTGTCGCATAGTAATGTACAATCGTTCGATAGCTGCCGACGATTCTTGCGCCCGAGAACGCGAAATGTTTTTAATGTCTCTCATTAATTTCTATTTTATAACCAACAAAGGTAATAAATTTATTCTTTAGTCCGTTTTCGTTCGCTTTTTGTGTATAGAAAGTTAATAATTTCTTCATTTACATCGTTAAAAAATCAGCAATTTTTCTGTCGTTGCTTAATCTTGGTAATTTGTTTTGTCCGCCTAATTTTCCAATAGATTTCATATAGTTTTGAAAACCATTTTTTTCCACTTTCGTAATCACAAGTGTTCGCAACACATTACCTTTTATTAAATCGTCGTAATACACATTTTGTTGGCGCATTTCTGCATCAATTTTTAATGCAAAAGTTTCCAAATCTTCTGGTTCCGAATCAAACTCGATTAACCATTCGTGATACGGTAAACCGTTTTTTGGATTAATTTGTGGCGCAACTGTAAACTCATTTACGCTTATATTTGTTCCCGAAACGGCGTTTTGCAAAGCGGTTTCCACTTCTTTTCCTATCACGTGTTCGCCAAAAGCAGAGATATAATGTTTAATTCTTCCGGTAACAATAATGCGATAGGGTTTTGTAGAAGTAAACGCAATTGTATCGCCAATATTGTATGCCCAAAGTCCGGCATTCGTAGAAATAATTAAAACATAATTTATGCCAATTTCTACTTCGCTAATTGTAAAGCGTTTAGGTTTTTCGGTAAAAAATTCATCTGCTTTAATAAATTCATAGAAAATTCCCGAATTCAGAAGTAATAACATTCCTTTTTCGGTTTGCGAATCTTGATAGGCAAAAAAGCCTTCAGATGCAGGAAATAATTCAATTGAATCTACTTTTCTACCAATTAATTGTTCAAATTTGGCACGATACGGTTCATAATTCACACCGCCGTAAATGAACAAATTGAAATTTTTAAACAAGTCGCCAACAGGTTTATTCGCTTTCGTTTTTAATTTTTCGAAATACATTTGCACCCAACTCGGAATACCAGAAATCACCGACATATTTTGGTGAAACGTTTCTTCTACAATCGCATCGACTTTAGTTTCCCAATCGTCAATACAATTGGTTTCCCAACTTGGCAAGCGGTTTTTTTGTAAATATTTAGGAACATAATGTGCTACAATTCCGGAAAGTCGCCCTAATTTGATTCCGTTTTTTTCCTCCATTTCTGGACTTCCTTGTAAGAAAATCATTTTTCCGTCTACAAAATCAGCTTTACCCGTTTCGTGAATGTAACTCAAAATGGCGTTTTTCGCGGCTTGAATATGAAATGGCATTGATTCTTTGGTAAGCGGAATATATTTCGCACCAGAAGTAGTTCCTGAAGTTTTGGCAAAATATAAGGGTTTCCCTTTCCATAAAATGTCAGATTCTCCAGCTACGACTTTATCTACATACGATTTCAATTGTTCATAATTTCTCACTGGGACTTGCTTGGCAAAATCTTCAAATGATTTGATATTCGAAAAATGATGGTCTTTACCAAATTGCGTGTTTTTCGCTTCACGCAATAAGGATTGAAATACCTTTTCTTGTGATGCAACAGGCTCGTTCGCCCATTTTTGTGTTTGAAAATGGGAATATTTAGCGAGTATTTTAGCTGCAAATGCTTTAATTGACATATTTGTCGGTTTTGTTTTTTAGTCTTTTTTTGAGACAAATCAACAGATTTTATACAAATATAAGATAATTAGCGAATGTGCCAATTAGTAAATCCAGAGATTCGGGACAAGTTGTGCCAATAAAAAAGAATAATTTTATTTGTGTTTTATTTTTTTATGTACCTTTGTAGTGTAAATTTTAAATTTAAACATAATGAATTCTTTATATATAACTTTAGGAACCATTGGTGGAACAGAGTGGATTATTATTATTGCTGTTGTTGTTTTATTTTTTGGAGGTAAAAAAATTCCAGAATTAATGAAAGGACTTGGTGGTGGTATCAAGGAATTTAAAAAAGCAGCAAAAGGTGAAGACGAAACTCCAGTAGCTAAAAAAGAAGAAGAAACAAAAGAATAAATTTTTTAAAATTCCAATATAAAAATTCCAAATTCCAAATTTTAAACTTGGGATTTGGAATTTTTTTTGTTAATTAGTGCAACCATTTTAATTTTTGTTGTCTTAATAGAAATAACTTTAAAATTAATGCTATGAAAAAATTAATTTCTCTGTTTGTAATTCTATTAACTATTAGCTGTAGTACTGTTGATGATTTAAACACCTCAACTCAAAACCCTGTTGATGTATATATTGCTGGTGTAAAAAACTACTCCGCTACCTATTGGAAAAATAATCAACCTTATTTATTAAGCGGTGGAGATGGAGGAGAAGCAACTAAAATTTGTGTATCAAATAACAACGTCCATGTTTTAGGAAAGAAAACATCAGATAATTGGATAACTGAATATTTACATTGGGAAAATGGAAATCTAACGAATTTAAACACAGCATTTAATACGCCCGCTCAATATGTTCACTCAATAACTGATATGGAAATTGTTGGTAATGATGTGTATTTTGTGGGTTATACTAAAAATCCATTAATTTCTGCCGAGATTTATGAGTTGGTATATTGGAAAAACGGAGTAAAAACCGTTTTAGACAACAATATTAATAACCCAACTTTTCAAGCAAAAATAAAAGTAGTTAATAATGTAATTTATGTAATTGGCTACACCTCTAATTGCTTTAACTCTTGTCATGGAATATATATAAATAACGCTTTTCAATCTGTTTATGTAGGAGATTTATTAAAAGATATTACAGTAAAAGAAAATCAAGTATATGTTTATGGAACAAATACGTCAACAAATACTGGGTTTTACAAAAATATGGCAACTGGAGTTGAAACTAATTTAACCACAATCCCATCCGTTTATAAATTACTTTTTGATAATAACAATACTTACGTAGCAGATGGTGTAAATATTTTTAAAAACAATACACAAATATATAGTTCAAGCTTTTTTTCCTTTTACATAGATTTTATTGCTTTAAATAATAATGTTTATATCTTGAAAAGAGAGGGTGATTTTGGAACTTTCGATGCATTATATGTTAACGATGTAAATGTTTTCCAAATCTTTGTTGACCAAGGAAAATTTAATGCGCTCACGGTGGTTCAAAACTAAAAAAATGCAAGAAACCAATTGGCACGAAATATATGTTACGCTTTCTCCAAAACTATTGGGTGTTTGTCGCAGATATATAAATGATATCGCGACAGCAGAAGACATTGTTCAAGATGCTTTCATTGTTGCCATTCAAAAAGAGGGTGAATTAAAAAATAAAGAAGCTTTGAACGGATGGTTATGTAGAATTGTGATAAACAGAGCCATAAATTATTTAAAAACAAAACAGAAAATAAATTTTACAAGCGCAACAAATTTTGAATTTGTTGATGAAACAAACGAAATGAATATAATTGAACTCGATAAAAAATCAGCCCTTCTATCAAGTGATTTTGGCCACAAGGAATTGTTAGAGGCGATTGATTCGCTATCTGAAAACCATAAATCCGTTTTTAACCTGTACATAATTGATGGTTTTTCGCACCTTGAAATTAGCAAACTATTAAATATATCCGTTGGAACTTCCAAATCAAGTTTATCAAGAGCGAGAAAAAATATTCAAGAATTTCTTTTTGAAAAACTTTCTTTACATCCAAAAGAAAAAAGGAAAAAACGAATAATTGCGCTTTTATTATTTTTAGGTTTTGGAAACCAACTTTTTGCCAATTATTACAAAAAAGCCTTTTCTGGTTTTGAGATTTCACCAAAAAATGATTTTAATCCGCATAAAGAATGTAATAACTTAGACTTAATTTTACTTAATACGCCTATTTATCGAACTAAAATATTAAAATTTATCATTCTATTTACAGGCTTAGTTTCATTGATTTTATTTTTCTTTTACAATAACGCAACACCTAAAATAATACAAGAAACTAAAAAAAATACAATTATAAATACCATAGACAAAAAAGACACAATACGTTTATCAAATGAAGTGAAAACTTCAGAAAAAAAGAAGGTGAAAATTGAAGCAAATAAGCCTTTGTTAAATAAAAATACGTTAGAAAAAAAGGATTCAACAGCCAATGCTGAAACACCAAAAATAGTTGTAATTAAAAAACAAATTGTTAAAAAAGACACGGTTTATGTGGAAAAAGAATAATTGTTTTTTCTGGTTTTTACTTCTTTTTCAACTTGGCTTTTCTCAAGAAAAAAAGGTTGACACAGTATATGTTTATGAAGAAGTAATTATTAGAGATACTGTTTTTATTGAAAAACCTTTAGCTAAAATAAAAGTTGATAAAGTAATCTTAAACAAAGAAATAAAAGGAAGTAAACCAAGCATTACCCTAATTCAAAATAAACAAAAAACAATTGTTTCTGCAGACACTTTAATAATCAAACGATTCAAAAATAATATTTTCTCTAATTTAGATTATAGTTTAAAACTTAACGGCGGTATAAGTTCAAATAGTTTGTTAAAAGAATTTGAAATAAAAAATCAGGCGTTTTTAAGCTTTGGAATGTTTATTAAAAAAAGAGTGTTTAATTCTAATATTTCGATTGGTACTGGAATTGAAACTTCTTTTTTATTAGATGTTGGAACACAAAATAACACTAATTCTGAATCAGATTTATCGGGTTATTACTTCACAAAAGAAGGTCGTCCTAAATTATTTGAAAGCATAAATGCAAAGGGTTTTCAATTACAAGTTCCGCTTTTGTTCTTTTGGAAAATAAATAAGTTTACACCTTCGGCTGGTGTTTTTAGTACATTCAACAAATACCAAGCAAAATTTATTGGTTCAAGCGGAAATTTGCCCCTGCGATTTGATGAAACACAAACTTTTAACGCTAATGCTATTTATATTGGCTATTTAGGTCAATTAGAATATTCTTTACATAAAAATTGGTCTGTTGGAGTAAATTACTCATTTGCTTCGGCTAAAAAATTAGTGTTTCGTCGTGACGAAGAATCCTTTGCAGTATCTAAAAAACAGACGCAAACCACGTTTGGAATTAGTTTGCGTTATACCTTTTGGAATTAAATTACCATCGTCAACTGAATGCGCTTTCTGGCTTCATCTACCTCAACGACTTTTACTTGAACGTGTTGGTGAAGTTTTACCACTTCGTTTACATCGGAAACAAATCCTGCTTTTAATTGCGAAATATGCACCAAACCACTTTCTTTGGTTCCGATATCCACGAAACAACCAAATGCGGTAATATTATTTACTATTCCGGGTAAAATCATACCAGTTTTTAAATCTTTAATCGTGCGAACATTCGGGTCAAACTCGAAAACTTTAGCGGCTTTTCTTGGATCTAAACCAGGTTTTTCTAATTCTTTTAAAGCGTCTTTTAGTGTTAAAATTCCAATTTCAGATGTAATATAATTTTCTGGTTGTATTTGTGCTATTTTTTCTTTGTTGGCAATCAAATCTGTTGTTTTGACACCTAAATCTTTAGCCATTTTTTCAACAATTGCATACGCTTCTGGGTGCACTGCTGAATTATCTAACGGATTTTTTCCGTCTTTAATACGAATAAATGCTGCGGCTTGTTGGTACGCTTTTTCGCCTAAACGAGGTACTTTTTTTAGTTGCTTTCTGTCTTCAAAAGGGCCGTTTTCTGAACGATAGGCTATAATGTTTTCAGCCATTTTTTCTCCAATTCCAGACACATAACTCAACAACGATTTACTTGCGGTATTTACGTTAATTCCTACCGCATTAACACAACTCATTACCACAGTGTCTAATTGCTCTTTTAATTTATTTTGATCTACATCGTGCTGGTATTGTCCAACTCCAATTGATTTAGGATCTATTTTTACCAATTCCGCCAACGGATCAGACAAGCGTCTTCCAATAGAAACCGAACCACGCACCGTTACATCATAATTTGGAAATTCATCGCGCGCAATTTTACTCGCCGAGTACACCGATGCACCTGCTTCTGAAACCACAAAAACCTGAACGGGTTTATCAAAAGCAATTTTTTTAATGAAAAACTCCGTTTCTCGAGATGCTGTCCCGTTACCAATAGAAATGGCTTCAATATTGTAAGCATTAACCATCGAACGGATTTTTTTCATCGCCATAGCGCTATCGTTTTGTGGCGCGTGCGGATATACCGTTTCGTTGTTTAATAAGTCGCCTTTTTCATCCAAACAAACCAATTTGCAGCCGCTTCTGTAACCTGGGTCAATAGCTAAAATGCGTTTTTCACCTAATGGTGGCGCCAATAACAACTGACGTAAATTTTCTGCAAAAACATCAATAGCTTTTATATCGGCTTTGGTTTTTGCTTCTTGTAAGGTTTCGTTTGAAATAGCGGGTTCTAACAATCTTTTATAACTGTCTTTTATCGCTTTTTCAATTTGTTCGCCACTTTCGTTATTGGTTTTGATTAAATTATCTTCCATAAAACGAATCACCTCGTCCTTGTTTTCCTCGTTTAAACCGACATTCAACTTAATAAATCCTTCAGCTTCAGCACGTAACATCGCTAATAATCGGTGCGATGGCGCTTTGCTTACGTTTTCAGACCAATCAAAATATTGATTAAATTTTTGAGCGGCTTCATCGTCTTTTTTGGTTTTTACTACTTTAGTAGTAATTTCGGCTTTACGCTGAAAGGTTCTTCGTAGCGATTTTCGAATGAAAATGTTTTCGTTTATCCATTCGGCAATTATATCTCGAGCGCCTTGAAGGGCTTCGTCTTCATTAATAACTTTTTCGTTTAAATATTTCGATGCCAAAAACTCAATGTCATCATTTCGTTGAGACATAATTATTTTCGCTAATGGCTCCAATCCGTTTTCACGCGCGGTATCTGCTTTGGTTTTTTTCTTCTTTTTATATGGCAAATAGAAATCTTCTAATTCTTGCAAATCAAAACTATTTTCGATTTTTGATTTCAATTCTGCCGAAAGTGCGTTTTGCTCCTCAATCGATTTTAAAATGCTTTCTTTTCGTTTTACAATTTCAATAAATTGCTTGTTTAATTTAGCAATTTGCTCAATTTGTACCTCATCTAAATTTCCTGTTTGGTCTTTTCGATAACGAGAAATAAACGGAATCGTGCAATCTTCCGAAAGTAATTTTATTGTAGCTTCAATGCTTTTTACAGCAATGTTAGTTTGATTTTGTATGAATTGGATTGTTGTCATTATGTTTTATTTTTTTTGCTTTAAAACAATATTTGCATTGTTAAAATCTGAAGCAGCATTGATGATATTTCTATATTCTGGATATGATTCTATCGTATAAGTAATATTATTGTATACTTCATTTACATCTATAATTAATTGATTTCCTTCCGTTTTAACGGTTGAAACAAAAGAACATTCTTGTCCGTCTTTACCTGACATTTTTTTATCAAAAACTAAATCTTTGAAGCTTTCAACTTCATAACCATTTGGTATAGTGAAAGTTATTTTGTGTTTGTATGTTTTTGCATAGGATAAATCAACATCAAACTTTCTTTCTGTCTGTTGGTATAAATTTGTTTGTTTACCAATAGCTTTTCCAATATTTATTATTAGTAAATTCCCGACGCTTTCTATAATAGATTCTTTTAAATCTACATTTAAATTTACAATAAAAGGAGTGTTTGTGTGGTTGTTTTTGAATTCTTGATTTTCAATTGTGTATTTAGTGATTTTAGAATCTAAATCTTTTAATGTTCTGTCTTTAATAAAATTAATTAATTCTTTTTCCTCTTCGTTTTCTTTAAGGTAGTTTATTGTATTTCTTATTAATTGCCCTTCATAACCTTGCGTTTCATATATTTTGTAAATAGTTACGCTAGAAAAATCATCTGATAATGTAACTTTATTTTGAGTTGAAATAACAGTATAGTCACTTGGAGCAATTGGAAATTTAAAATCTACTATTGAATACGATTTTGATGGATCGTATAAGAGTCCTTGAGAGTCTTGAACTTCGTACATTGGGTAACCATAAGAAAGATATTCTTCATAAGGAGATACGAATTTATTTGTTTCAGGAATATAATACATAAATTCATGTGTTAATGGAGCAACGTATTTTGATTTAGAAACATCTCCAATAAATCTTGACATACCAACAGCAATTTGATATGGGATTTTTAATTCTTTAAATGTAAATCCATATAAGTCAAACATATCGCTTGCGGTTAACTTTTGTTTTCCATTACCTAAATCCTTTACTTTTTTGGCTTTTTCCCCGCTCATTACAAATTCGAAATTTTCTTTAATGTATGCATCTATTTTGGTTACTTTTTCATCTGTTGTTCCAGAGGTTACATTTAATTTTTCTATAAATTCTCTTGCTTGGTTTTTTTTAAAATAAGTAAATTTTGGTTTTCCGAAATATTGAGGTAGTAAGGTTCCCCAACTCAAATTATCCTGTCCTGAAACACTAATCGTATAAATTACTTTTATAAGATTTTTAATGTTTTTTGCGTTTTTTTCTTCGATAAATGGCGGAATGTTTTCTGCAATAGATGTTGTTTTACCTTTGTCTACATTCAAACCAAATTGTTCAGAAGCAAATGTTTTGAAATCTACACCAACTCTAGTTGTAGAAAATTCTGCATGTAAAACGGGTATATCTTTTTGGAAAATCTCCACTCCATAAGCGCTTGGGTTTTCTTTTAAAATAAAATAATATTCTAATATGTCTCCAGCTTCAACACCTTCAAATACAATAGATTTTACTTTATCAACCTCAGCCTCAATAATTTTGTCTTGAGGTAACAGTCTTATTTCACCATTAGGCTTGATTATTCTTGCATGAAAATCTCTCAAATCTCTTACAAAACCATTGTCTTCGGCTTTAATTTTATTATATTTATTTATTTCTTCGGCTTTATTAATTTTTATTGCACAATGATTCATTACAAAAGAAGCAAAAGCATATTCGCCAATTCTTGTATGTATCCATCTTTTATCAAAAAGCACTACTGCTGGTTGGTTTTTATATTCTTCTGGTATCGCCTTAAACGTTGGTTTACTATCCCAAGTATAGTTTTTTATTTCTTGTGAAAAACCAAAACAGGTTATTAAAAATAAGACTAAAATTGCAAATCTTTTGATCATTTTACTAGTATTAAAGATTGGTTATATTGTTTGTTTAGTGATTTTAAAAAAGCATTCCATTTTTCAAAATCTGCTTTTTCAAGTAATAGTTTTTTTGTTGATACTTTTTGAGTAACTAAAACGAAATTATTTTGAACATTATATTGAATATCAAATGTTCCTAAATCTGTTTCCGTTTTTAGATTTTCAGGTAAAAACTCTATCTTATACTCTTTTGGTATTTCATATTGATACTCCATTTCGTATGAATAATTATACTCATATTGAACTGGATATTTTCTTTTTTCACTATCTATTTGAAGGTCTTTTAACGGAAAAATAAAAATAGGTTTCAAAAGCAACTTACCATTTATATCTTTTATAGCATCATTTAATTGTAGATTAAAAGTGGCTCTTGATGGTATGTTTTTATACTCGTTACCTAAAAGTTCTACTGGTTCTAAATTTATTTTTGGATTTGTATTATTAATAATATTTCTCCAAATTTCTTTTTGTTTTTGGGGATAAATTGACAATATATTTAGTAATTCGCTTTTGGCATAACCCTCAATTGTGGTTACAACAGTACCTTTTAATGCATTGTTTTCTAATTTTAAATCTAATTTTATTGTTGTTTTGTTTTCCGATGCATTAATAACAGGGACTTTTTCAATTACGAAATTCTCTGCTTTTCCAATTAATGCTTCTTTTCCTTGAATATGTGATGTTGGTAATGTAAATGGACAAAACTTATCTGTTGCATCAAGAAAGTAACTTTTACCATCAATTACAAGATAAGTAATCATGTGATTATCTACTTGTGGTGTTGGAACTTCCTCATATGTATATGATTTTATTCTGGTACCAATCCAAGTTAAACTCGAATTTAAATTAGCATATTTTAGCATTTCATTTAAAAGGTTGGCCATGTCTTTACAATCGCCATAAAGGTTGGAATATACATCCGCAGCTTCTCTAGGTATAAATCCGCCCATTCCGTTTTCAAAGGCTACATAATGTAAATTTTGTTGTACCCAATTATAAATAGCTCGTGCTTTTTCTATATCAGATGTTTTGTCTTTTATTAAATTTAATGTGGTGTTTTTTAAATTGGTTTGATCTTTTTTATTAATGTCTTTTACTAACGAATAATACCATTTATATAAACTAGCCGTATTGCTCAATAGTTCTTCATTAACACCATTATGGTTATACTTTTTTATGTAATAAACAATATGTGGCTGAACAGACAATCCGTTGGGCATATCTTCTTCGCTTTCAAATTCAGGAACTTCTGTTGCCAACCAAGTATACGTGTCTATGTTTCCGTTTGTGGTTTTGGTATAAACTATTTTATCTTGATGTTCTCCAAAAAGTTTAAATCCAAGTTCAATGTTTGAATCACATTTTAAAGTTAATTTACTTGATTGTGTCTTTAACAGACTTTGGAATCTAAAAACTGATAAAAATCGTGGGTGTTTTATTTTGTTTTTATAAGAATACTCTATTACAGAATTGTCTTCTACTGATGGTAAAAAAAACTGTTTTATTTTAGTGTCACCTTTAAAAATATTTTCTTCTTCAGCATCAAATTCTCTAATTGAAGAAGCGTATAAAATATGTTTTTTATCGGTTTTTGGAATATATGTAGAACCTTTTATTTCAAAAATTTCATTAAAACTATCGTAAGGAACATTTATTACATATTCATGCTGATTTTTACTTTTAGCAATCAAACGACTTTCTGTAACAAAAGATTCAATTTCTAAATTATTTTTGTTAGAAATTGTTACTGTTTCATTTTTATAAATTACTTGTGATTTTTCTTGAGCGAGTATAGAAGTTCCTATCAATAGCAACAAAAAATATTTTTGCATTTTTTTTTAGACAAAATTATATAAAATTAATTGAAATGAAATATTTACTTCCATTATTTAAAAAACTACTTAGTATAACATCTTCTTATTATTGATAAACAATTACAGTTGTTTTTGCTTACTTATTAATTGCTTTTTATTTTTTATTGTGGGAGTTTTGCCAATACTAAGTTACTTAGGTATATTTGTTTTTGCTGTTACTGGCGTTTTTAAAGCGAGAACCAAACACTTCAATTTAATTAGTGCCATCATTTTAACTTTTGCAATGGCATATGGCGGCGGAACAACTTGCGATTTATTAATTGGAATTAAACACGTAAGTTGGGTGAATGATAATTTTATTATTATTCTGGAAGCATTATAAATATCTTTAGAAGATTTATTTGACTGTTTGTATTCTAAAAAAACCTACCAAGAAAAATTCCTTGCGGTTAAATAATAAAATCTAAATAATTCTGTTTGTTAATTACTTCAAAAGTAGCTTCTGGATAGGCTTTAGCAAAAGCTCCAGGAATTTTTGTTTTTCTTTTTTCGTTCCATTTGAATTCGTAACCAGCTATCGTTTCTGTTTCTGTTTCTATCCAATCAATTTCTTGTTGGTCATAGGTGCGCCAAAAATAATTTTGTTTATAAATTTTCTGATATTGTTGTTTTTTAAAGCGTTCTGATGCTAAATAATTTTCCCATAAATCACCAATATCTGTTCGGTTGTTTATGGTGTTGAAATTATTTATTATAGTGTTTCTTATTCCATTATCGTAAAAATACCAACGCGATGACTTCGTAATTTCTTTTCTTAAATTTTTACTAAATCCTTCTATTTTGAAAATGATAAATACTTTTGAAAGTAAATCTAAATATTTTTCTACTGTGTTTTTAGATATGTTTAATTGGTTGCCTAATTCTTGTAACGAAACTTCTTTTCCTACCTGAAAAGCAATTAATCGTAATAAATCGT
>NZ_JAGNYF010000074.1 GCF_017985075.1 Flavobacterium sp. | reverse complement strand
CTGTTTCTGCTTTCTTGAGCCACAGCGCCAAAACTAAATGATAAGAAGAATAGGATGATATAAATGTAATTTTTTGCCATAATTTGAATATATGAAGTAAATTTATAAAATAAATATCAATTAGTATACCAAAATCGAAAAAAAAATATTTTTTCAGATTAAAAATTATATTTTTAGTGTAGTGAAATTGTAATTTTAAAAAGATAACATAATGTTGTTTTTTTGATGATTTCTTATTTTTTTCAATGCTGTTTTCTTTTTTCTTAAAAAAACACTAATTTTTTTATCAAATTCTTCGAAGTATTTTTTTTATCGTGTATATTTGCAGTAGAAAAATATCAAAAAAAAATATAATTATGAGTCAAAGTGTTACAGCATTTTTAGGCGAAGTAGCTAAAAGAAATGCAAACGAACCAGAATTTATGCAAGCCGTAAGAGAAGTGGCTGAAACCGTAATTCCTTTTATCGAGGCAAATCCAAAATACCAAGGCAAAATGTTATTGGAAAGAATGGTGGAACCAGAAAGAGTAATTATGTTCCGTATAGCTTGGATAGACGACAAAGGAACTACTCAAGTAAACAGAGGTTTCAGAATTCAAATGAACTCTGCTATCGGACCTTATAAAGGAGGAATTCGTTTTCATCCTTCGGTAAATTTAAGTATTTTAAAATTCTTAGCTTTCGAACAAGTTTTCAAAAACTCATTAACTACATTACCAATGGGTGGTGGAAAAGGTGGTGCAGATTTTGATCCAAAAGGAAAATCAGATGTAGAAATTATGAGATTTTGTCAAGCGTTTATGACAGAATTATCAAAACATATTGGTGCTGATACGGATGTTCCTGCCGGAGATATTGGTGTTGGAGGTCGTGAAGTAGGTTATATGTTTGGTCAATATAAAAGATTAAGAAATGAATTTACTGGTGTATTAACAGGTAAAGGAATTTCTTTTGGAGGTTCACTTATTCGTCCGGAAGCAACAGGTTACGGAGATGTGTATTTCGCAGACAGTATGTTAAAAACAAAAGGTAAAAGTTTTGCAGGTCAAACGGTTGTGGTTTCTGGTTCTGGAAACGTAGCACAATATGCTGCTGAAAAAGCAACTCAATTAGGTGGTAAAGTAGTAACTATGTCAGATTCTTCTGGATATATTTATGACGAAGCTGGAATTGACGCTGAAAAATTAGCGTATGTAATGGAAATTAAAAACGTAAATTACGGAAGAATTTCAGATTACGTTAAAAAATATCCATCAGCAAAATTTGTTGAAGGAAAACGTCCTTGGGAAGTAAAATGTGATATTGCATTACCATGTGCTACTCAAAATGAATTAAACGAGGAAGAAGCAAAAACATTAGTTGCAAACGGATGTTTCTGTGTGGCAGAAGGTGCAAATATGCCATCTACTCCAGAAGCGGTAACCGTATTCCAAAATGCAAAAATATTATTTGCGCCAGGAAAAGCATCTAATGCGGGTGGTGTAGCCACTTCTGGTTTAGAAATGTCTCAGAACTCTTTACGTTTAAGTTGGACTTCAGAAGAAGTAGACGAAAGATTAAAAGGAATTATGAAAAACATCCATGAAGCATGTGTAAAATATGGTTCAGACGGAAATGGTTATGTAGATTACGTTAAAGGTGCAAATGTTGCAGGTTTCGTAAAAGTTGCAGATGCTATGTTAGGTCAAGGTGTAGTTTAATAAGTGTTCAGTTTGCAGTAATTAGTAAACAGAATATTTAAAATAAAAAAGCAGTTTTCAGATATGAAAACTGCTTTTTTTATACTTATAACTGAACACTAAAATCTGAACACTGAATACTAAACAATTCCGTTCCATTCATTATAAAACTGTTCTAAAAACGTTTCCATAAAATCATGTCTTTTTTGAGCCAAATTTTTACCTGTTTCCGTATTCATTTTATCTTTTAACAGCAATAATTTTTCGTAAAAATGATTAATTGTAGGTGCAGTTGAATTTTTATATGCTTCTTTTGAAAGCGACAAATTCGGAACGATTTCTGGATTATATATTTCTCTGTTTTTAAAACCACCATAATTAAAGGTTCTTGCAATTCCAATGGCTCCAATCGCATCTAGTCTGTCGGCGTCTTGCACAATTTCCAACTCTTTAGAACTGAAGTTTTTTTCGAAATTACCACCTTTAAATGAAATATTTTCAATTATAGCCACCACGTGAGAAATAGTTTCTTCCGAAACATTTTCTTTTGTTAAAAAATCACGAGCTGTTTTCGGACCTATAGATTCGTCGCCATCGTGAAATTTACTATCGGCAATATCGTGCAATAAAGCTGCTAATTGAATTACCTCTAAATTGCAAGTTTCATCATTTGCAATTAGTAAAGCATTTTTATAAACACGCTCTATATGAAACCAATCATGACCACTTTCCGCATTTTCTAGTTGCTTTTTTACGAAGTTTTTTGTATTTTCTAGTACTGACATTTTAGTAATGATAAAAAATTCCAAACTCTTTTGGAATTTGGAATTTATATTTTTGGAATTTATAAAATTATCTAATTAATGCGGGTTCTACCCATTTAAAAATTTGACCTTGTTCGGGAATGATTAGTCTTTCAGAAATTTTCTTCATTCTTTCTGGTAATTTCATAAGATAATCTCTTGCTTTTTCTGCTTCAGCGGTAAGTCCGTTCATATTTGCAATGTCCCATTTTACGTTTAGTTTTTCTAAAATTTCAACATAATCGGCTGCGGTATATACGCCAATTCTTTGTGCTGAATCTGAAAACGCTTCAAAAGCACTACCAATTTTCTCTCCAGATTCACGTAAGAAAACGGCAGGCATGGTAATTTTTTGTTTCATCATGTATTGAAACGCCAGCATCATTTCGCTAGGATCTACTTTAAATATTTGATTTACGAATTCGCTATAGGCTAAATGATGACGCATTTCATCGCCAGCAATTAAATTACACATTTTGAATAATTTTTTTTCCCCGTATTTTTTAGCAATTAGTGCTACTCTGTTGTGTGAAACAAAAGTGGCTAATTCTTGAAAACTTGTATATACGAAATTTTTATATGGATCTCTTCCGGTTCCAATATCAAAACCATCATTAATTAAATGTTGTGTAGTTTGTTCTATTTCACGCATATTTACTCTCCCAGAAAGATATAAATATTTGTTTAAAACATCGCCATGACGGTTTTCCTCACCTGTCCAATGGCGTACCCATTTGCTCCATCCATTTCTTTCCACGTTGTCCACACCTTCCACATCCATTAACCAAGATTCGTAGGTTGGCAATGCTTCTTCTGTAATAGTATCTCCAACTAAAGTAACCCAAAAATCATAAGGTAAATCTTTTGAAATTTCTCTCAATTCTTTAACTTCTTCTAAGAAATTTTCATTGTTAGAATCTGGTAACAAATCGGTTGGTTGCCAAATTTTTTCTACTGGAATTAAAAATTCATCCATAAAAGAATCTACTTTTCTTTCCAATAATTGCATGACTTCAAGTCGTATATTTTGTATTGACATGATTATTAATTTATATGTTTTTTTATAGTTTTTTCAGTTTTTTCAAAAATTTCGTCGAAAGTATAATCAGAAATTTTTAAAGGTTCATGAATTTGAAATGTTATTTTTGTGCCTAATCCTAAAGGAAATTGTCCAAACCTGTTCATTTTCCATGAATTATTTATACTAATTGGAACAAAATAGGCGTCTGGTGCAAATTTGTATAACATTTTTAATCCGTTTGTTGCAAATTCTTTTGGAACTCCTGTTTTACTTCTTGTTCCTTCTGGAAAAATAACCATCGACCGATTTGTTGTATTGATGTATTCTCCGGCTTTTTTTATTTCTGCTAAAGCTTGTTTTCCGTCTTTTCTATCTATTAATGCAGAACCTCCAATTCTTAGATTTAAAGAAACACTTGGAATGCCTTTGCCAAGCTCTTTTTTACTAATAAATTTCGGATGCACATGTCTTAAAAACCAAATAATTGGAATAATATCGTGCATACTTTGATGATTGCAAACTAAAATTAAAGGTTTGTTTTTTGGTAAATTTTCTCTTCCAGATAAGGAATACGTTGTGCCTAAAATATGAGCTGTTCTTAATAAAAAAAAGTTTAGAACCGCTACAGACATTCTATGCGCATTGTAGCCAAATATATGGTAACAAACCAATTGAATAGGATGAAAAATGAGCAACCAAAATAAAAAAACTATCGCATAAAGTACCGATAATGGATACGAAATAATTTTTTGCATACCTTGTTTTTGTTTTAACGTTTTCAAAGGTACGAGTTATAAATAAAAAAAACCACCAATAAGGTGGTTTTTATAGTATGCTTGCATAGTATTAGCAATATTCGTTGAAGGCGTCTTTTAAGTTTTCTGCGATTAGTTCTGCAGGACGACCTTCAATATGATGGCGCTCTAGCATATGCACCAATTCACCGTCTTTAAATAACGCCATACATGGCGAAGAAGGTGGAAAAGGGAACATGTGTTCTCTTGCTTTGTCAACGGCTTCTTTGTCAACTCCCGCAAAAACGGTTACTAAATTACTTGGTTTTTTTGCGTTTTCTAAACTCATTTTTGCACCTGGACGAGCATTTCTTGCTGCACAACCACAAACTGAATTTACAACTACTAAAGTTGTTCCTGTTTGACTGATAGCTTGTTCAACAGTTTCAGCGGAATATAAATCTTGAAAACCTGCATCAGATAATTCTGCACGCATCGGTTTTACCATTTCTTCTGGATACATATTTTGTTTTTTTAATTATCGTTTATAATGTACAAATTTACAAAGTTTTTACTTCTACACATATAAACTTTTCATAAAGATTTGTTATCGTGCAATAAATTAAACCAAATCTATAAAATTGTATGCTATATTTGTAATAATATATTGAAGTATGAAATATTATATTTTATTTTTTTTAAGTATTTTCACATTTAATTTTGCACAAGAATTAAAAGATGCAGAAATTGAATTGGTACATATTAAAAGCAAACCAAAAATTGCAACTATTTTAAAAAGAGTAAACAAGCAATTACTAAAAAAAACAGATACTACGAGTTTTGTTTTCGATTTGCGTCAAATAAATTTAAAAAACTCAGATACAATTATTAACAGAAACGAAGAGCAAATTATAAAAATCACAAATTTTAACAATACCTTTTCTAAAAAGAATGTGATTGAAAATAAAGACAATTGGTTTACTAATTTTAAAGAAATTTTTAAAGCATATACTTCAGATGAATCGCCAATTGGATGGCTTTCGGGTTTTCCGATTCGTAAAAATTTAACCACTGCCGAATTGGACTTTTTTATTCATCCAAATGGATATGAATTTACCAGAGAATGGTTAGATAATGATGAGTTATTGGTGACTTTTGAATCAAAAGGCTTTTATAAAGGAAATTTTATTGTGGATAAAAATTACAATTTATTAGAAATGAATTATGAGACGGAACAACCTTATCCGTTTTTTTATACTAGTGAAGAAAGCATAGGTAAAAATCATAAATTTACTTCAAATTGGATATATCAAAGGGAAAAAGTAGCTATGAATTTTGAAATTGTGAAAAATAAAATGGTCTTGAAATCGTTAAGTATCGAAGAAAAATTACGCGATTTTATCTTTAAACGATTTGATGAAAAAGGCGTTATTTTTACAGATGTAAATCAGTTTTACACGAATATAAAATTGGTAAACAAGAAGTTTTCTGAAGAATAATTAAAAAATTCTTTTCAATAAAGCTTTAATAAACAACCCTTTCGGACACATCCAAATGACTTGTAAATCTTCCCAAAAAGAAGTTTCTTCATCTAAGAATTTGAAAATTAAAGGTGCTTTTCCAGTTTTAAACATACTCGAAAAAATGGCGCTTCCATATTGATTGGTTTGATACAAAATGTCAATTAATAACAAATCGTAAAACCAAAATTTGTTGATTTTATGAAATTTTGTAAAATCGCTTTCGGTCTTTAAAAACTGAACCAATTTTTTTGATTTTTTTACCGAATTTTTAAACGTATACCCTGTGCTGGCTTTGCTCCACCCTCCAGCAGAACCTATATTTATAATATTTTTGCTGTTGTTTTTCCAAAATGGGAAACACGTCATTGGAATGTTACCTTGTTCTTTTTCTAAAATTTCATATTCGGTGATGCCTAATTTTTTAATGTAGATTTCAATTTCAGCTTCGTAGGCTTCTTTTGAAAGTAAATCTTTAGAAAACAACGTATATTCTAATAATGCTTCAGTTGATGAAGTCGGTAAAATATACATAAAGCGCGTATTTCCTTTTTGTGCTACTGAAAAATCCATAAAAGTCGGGCAATCTTCAGTAAAAACAGCTTCCTTGCTTTTAATAAACCAACCAATAAAATGTTGTTGCACTAAAGGAAATTTAGTTTGCGATTTTACAAATTCCGGATTGTAGATGCTATTGAAAATTTGATTGCAGGTAAACGATTTCGTTTTAGTTTGAACCACACAATGATGGCCTAATTCTGAAAAATCAAGTACCTCATCTTGAAAAATTTCTATATTTTTATGTTGTAAAATTATATCAAACATCAATTTATAAAAATC
>NZ_JAGNYF010000073.1:4734-6663 GCF_017985075.1 Flavobacterium sp. | reverse complement strand
ATTTTTCTACATTTTAGTATTAATTAAAAAGACATAGACAAGAATTGTTTTAATTTTCTAAAAACCACCATTTTGGTTTATATTGTTTATTTACTAACCCAAATTTTTTGATTGCATGCGTTTCAAGATGTGTAATTAAATCAGGAATAGAATCAGTTACAAAAAGGAGCTTCATATCTTCTGGACTGATGCTTTCATTTTCAAGCATAATTTTAATATGATGACAAAGTTCTTTATGATAATCTGAATCAAAAATAATTATCGGAAAGTTTTTAATTACTTTAGTTTGTATCAATGTAAGTGCTTCAAATAATTCATCTAAAGTACCAACTCCACCTGGCATCACTACAAAGGCATACGAATATTTTATCAAAACAACTTTACGAACAAAAAAATAAGGAATATCTATCCATTTATGTAAATATGGATTTGGTTTTTGTTCTCTTGGCAATACAATATTGCAACCAACAGAATAACCATCATTTTCAAATGCTCCTTTATTTGCGGCTTCCATTATTCCTGGTCCGCCACCTGTCATTATTGTAAAACCTAATTTAGAAATTTCTGCACCAATTTTTTCAGCATTTTTATAATGTTCTGATTCTGGTGTAAACCGAGCCGAACCAAAAATAGTTACACATGGACCAAGGAAATGTAATTTTCTAAATGCTCTTATAAAATTAATTTGAACCCTAAATGTGAACATTAGCTCTTTAAATCTCGATAGCGGACCTCGAAAGAATAAAGATTCATTCGTAACTAATTTATTACCATTCATTTTTAATACCTTTTAAAAACTTAAACTTCTAATTTGATTTTTTATAACTCCAAACCGCCATGCCGTTTACAATTACTGCAAATCCGGTAACAATTAATAGGTTTGGCAATACTTCATAAAATCCGGATCCTTTTAGTAGAACCATTCTTATGAACTCTACAAAGTATCGAATAGGGTTTAACAATGTTAAGCTTTGCGCCCATTTTGGCATACTTTCGATAGGTGTAAATAAACCACTCATTAATATGAAAATCACCATAAAGAACCACGCAATAAACATTGCTTGTTGTTGGGTTTCGGTATGATTAGATATGTATAGTCCGAATCCTAAAATTAATAGTAAATACACTGATGTGAAACCATAAACAAGGAAAATATTACCTAGCATGGGAACATTAAAAACAACTTTAGCTATAAGCAAACCAACAGTCAAAATCACTAAGCCAAGTACCCAAAATGGAAATAATTTTCCAACTATAAACTGATATTTTTTTATTGGTGTTACATTAATTTGCTCCAATGTACCTAACTCTTTTTCTCTAACTATATTCATTGATGACAGAAATAAAGTAAGCATAGTAACCAATAAAACCAAGATACCTGGAACCATAAAGGTTTTGTAGTTTAAGGTTTTGTTGTACCAAAAAGACGGTATAACTATAATATTTTGAGGTATTTCTTTGTTTCCTGAAAAATAGTTGGACTGCATTTGAATATTTTGATTGTATGTATTTATGATTTGTGTTACATATACATTTTCAACACCTGCTGTTGCAGCATCTATAGCATTAATACTTACTGAAATACTTGTTTTTTGGTCTTTTTGAAGGTCACGATTGAAGTGAATTGGAATATTTACAATAATGTCGGTTTTTCCTTTTTGCATTTCTTGGATAGCTTCTTTTTCAGAAAAATAGGGTTCTGTAACTTTAAAATAGGTTGAGGATTTAAACGAATTTATTAAATCTCTTGATTCCCGACTTTGGTCATTGTCAACAAAGGTTATTGCAATATTTTTAACATCGAATGTAGCTGCATTTGACAAAATTAATAATTGCAAAATGGGTAATATAAATATAAGTTGAAGCATGCTTTTATCTCTAAAAATTTGCTTGAATTCTTTTTGTATGATGAATAATATTGTTTTCATA
>NZ_JAGNYF010000073.1:0-4634 GCF_017985075.1 Flavobacterium sp. | reverse complement strand
TTTCATAATTTATTTTTATATCCCAATGATTGTTTTTAAACCTTTACAGTGATACTATTCTTATTCTAGTCTAATTTTATATTTTTTGATGCTCAATGTTATAAAAAATACGGTCATCCCAATTAATATAAGGGTTTCTTTCCATATATATTGAATTCCGACTCCCTTGAGCATAATGGCTTTTACAATAATAATGAACCATTTTGCAGGTATGATGTTACTGATTACTTGCATGGGTAAAGGCATACTATTTATAGGAAATATAAATCCTGATAGAATAATTACTGGTAGCATCAAACCCATTAATGATAACATCATTGCGGTTTGTTGAGAATTAGAAACGGTAGAAATTAATATCCCCAATGAAAGAGCAGAAATGATAAATAATATACTTTCAAAAGCTAACAAAAAGATGCTTCCATTTATAGGCATTTTGAACACAAAATAGCCTAATGTTAATATTACGATTGCATTGATAATGGAAAGAAAAATATAAGGAAATACTTTTCCAATAATTACTTGAAATGGTTTTAATGGAGAAACTAAAAGAATTTCCATAGTGCCTAATTCTTTTTCTCGTGTGATAGAAATAGAGGTCATCATAGCTGAAACAAGCATTAGAATAACGGTCATTACACCCGGAACAAAATTAAAAACACTTTTGAGTTCAGGATTATAAAACATTCTCGATTGTACTTCAACCTTTACCGGATTACTATTGGATTGTTTTTTTTGCGATTGATAATTTTGTATAATTGCTGAGGTATAATTTGCTATTGTGTTGGCAACATTAGGTTCGGTCGCATCGGTAATTGCTTGAACTACTGCTACTTTTTTGGTTTCTAGATTTTTACTAAAATTTGGTTCGAAAATAAGAACTGCCTTGATTTTTCCTTTTTTAAATTCTGATTCTATGTCGCTTTCTTTTTCAATTTGGTTTTCAACATTAAAATAGGGTGATGCTTTTATTTTATAGATAATTTTTTGTGTTTCTATATCATTTGATTGGTCTAAAATGGCAATGTCAACATTGTTAATTTCATTTGTTATGGCAAAACCAAACAATAAAATTTGGGCAATCGGCATACCAAACAGAATAAACAAAGAACGTTTATCTCTGAAAATATGGTAGAATTCTTTTTTTACAAATCCGATAAATCTTTTCATAATTGTCATTGCGAGGAACGAAGCAATCTTCTCCTCTTTTTTAATTATTTATTCAATATTCCTTGCTAATTTTAAAAAAACATCATTCATAGAATCTACTTTGAATTGTTGTTTTAAATTTTTTGGGGTGTCTAAAGCTTCAATAGAGCCGTCAACCATAATAGAAACACGGTCACAATATTCTGCTTCATCCATGTAATGTGTGGTTACAAAAATGGTAGTACCTTTATAAGCTTGTGTATAAATCATTTCCCAAAATTGTCTTCGGGTTATTGGGTCAACGCCTCCTGTTGGCTCATCGAGAAAAACAATTTTTGGCTCGTGCAGTAATGCAACTGAAAACGACAATTTTTGTTTCCAACCCAATGGTAACGAACCTACTAAATTATTTGCTACTTCTTGAAGTTCTAATTCTTCTATTAATTGTGCGATTTTTTGTTTGATTTGTATTCTTGATAATCCATAAATTCCACCAAAAAAAGTAATGTTTTCTTTAATAGTTAAATCATCATACATTGAGAACTTTTGGCTCATATAACCAATACTTTTTTTTACCATATCGGCTTGTGAGTGAACATCAAAACCTGCAACATTGGCTTCACCTGAAGTAGGATTTGAAATTCCAATCAACATTTTCATAGCTGTTGTTTTCCCTGCTCCATTGGCTCCTAAAAAACCAAAAATTTCTCCTTTATAAACATCAAATGAAATGCCTTTTACAGCAGTAAAATGGCCAAACTCTTTTGTTAAATTTTTTACACATATTATTTTTTCTCTTTCCATTTTTTTGTTTATAAGTCCATGAAAACATCTTCAATGGTTATTGTAGCAGGTTTAATAATTATATCCGTATGATTTTTATTTTTCAAATAGGTTTGTAAATCGTTTGGATTGAAAGTTGCATTTTTATCTATGTAATGTACAAACTCACCAAAAGCATAAACACTGTATTGATTAGGATAATTTTTTAAATCGTGAATCAATCCGTGTGTGTTTTTTGCTTGTACATCATAAATTACTTTTTCGTAGTTGTTAATGATATTTTGAGGTGTATCTATTTTTAAAATTTTGCCTTTTTGAATTAATGCAATTCTATCGCAAAGAGAAGCTTCATCCATATAGGGTGTTGAAACTAATATTGTAATGCCTTTTTGTTGCAATCTTTTTAGCATTATCCAAAATTCTTTTCGAGAAACGGGATCAACTCCTGTAGTTGGTTCGTCAAGAAATAATACTTTTGGAGCATGAATTAACGCACAACATAATGCTAATTTTTGTTTCATTCCGCCCGAAAGAGCACCTGCTCTTCTGTCTTTGAATGGTTCAATTTGAATGTATATGTCTTTAATTAAATCATAATTTTCCTCAATTGTGGTTCCGAAAATAGTGGCAAAAAAATGTAGATTTTCTTCAACAGTTAAATCTTGATATAGCGAGAATTTTCCTGGCATATAGCCAACAGAGTTTCTGATTTCTTTGAGTTGTTTGACTACGTCAAAACCTGCTACTTCAGCACTTCCTTCATTGGCAACTAAAAGCGTAGTAAGTATTCTGAAAATAGTTGTTTTTCCTGCGCCATCAGGTCCAATTAAACCAAATAATTCTCCGTCATTTACATTAAAAGTAATGTTTTCGACTGCTTTTAATTTTTTGTAATATTTTGATATGTTGTTTACAGCAATACTCATTATTTCATCAATAAGAAATTACTTTCATCAATTGCTTTTATTGCGTGTTTTACATTTTCTTCAATCATTACATAAGTGCCTGAATTGAGATTAACGACTGTTCCTTTATCATCAGTAAAAACAGCATTTCCTGAAATGCAAACTAACAATGCAGGTATTTTTGAAACGTGCTCTTTAAGTGTTTCACCTTTTGCTATTTGCAATGAAATTACTTTAGCGTCTTTTGGTTCAAATAATAATTGTGTTTGAACGGGTTTATTTTCGGTATGTAAGTTTTTTAAAATCATTGGAAATATTGATTAAATGTTTTAAACGAATTTTAAATTTCTGTAAACTGATTTGCTGATTTTTCTTCAGAAAACGAATCGACTAACTCTATATATGGAACTAACCATTTGTGAAGTTCGTCATGAGCTTGTCCTTTCATGGTACAATTTGATGTTAGTATATCAATATTTGTCTTTAATTTATCCGCTAATAATGAATAATTAGTGTCTTTTTCTTGGTCAAAATGGTCTACATCTTTTTCCATATTACGAATGTGTAGCATCATATTATCATCTACCTTCCATTTTTCACCATTGTTCAATTGAATTGTTTCGCTTTCAGAATGTTGGTGTTCTTCAGTTTTAATTTCAGTAGTTTTTTCTTCTTTTGATTTCGTGTTACAAGAGAAAAGGAGTAATATAACTGTGGCTAAAAAGGCAATTTTTATTTTTAACATTTCTTGTATTTTTTTTAATTATTATTTAATCCACATTTCTGCTGGCATCCCGATTTTTAGACTGCCATCATTTTTTACTTTTACCTTTACGGCATAAACGAGATTTACTCGTTCTTCTTTTGTTTGAATAATTTTAGGAGTAAACTCTGCCGAAGATGCAATCCATGAAATGTTTCCTTGATATGATTTCATATCTTTTTCAGCATCAATTTTTACCGATACATTTTGTCCAACTTTTATTTTTGACAACTGTGTTTCGCTTACATAGATTCGCAAAGTCATTTCAGAAATATCAGCTATCTTGTATAGTGGTTTTCCAAATGCTGTTATTTCGCCTGGTTCAGCATACTTAGTTAGAACAGTTCCATTAATAGGATTAATAATTTTACTTTTTGCTATTTGATCATTGATTCTAGCAATTTGTACATCTATCGATTTTAAGTCATTTAAAATAGGTGCATTTTGAGTTCCGACACTTTTTATTTGCTCTTCGATAACTTTTACCTTTCCTTCAATTTCATCTACTTGTCGTTTAGTTGCAGCATTTTCAGCATACATATTACGGATTCGGTTTTTCTCTAATTTAGCTGTTTTTAATTGTTCATTTAAGACGCTTTTTTGTGATATTATATTTGCGGATTTTGACGACACGGTGCTTTTAGAGGCAATTAATTGTTGTTTCGCAAAATGTAATTGTAATGTATCAACTAATCCTACTTGTAATTGAGATTTTAATTCATCTCCTTCTTCGACTTTTAAAAACTCTATTTTACCGTTAGCTTCTGAAGAAATAGTTATTTCAGTTGCTTCAAAATTCCCATAACCGTCAGCTTTGTCGTTATTTTTGTTACAAGAAATTAACCCTATCGTTGCTAAAATTATTATGCTTATTTTTTTCATTTTTTTAAATTTTTCGGGTACTATTTTATTTTCCTTTAATTATTTCGTAATTTGATTTAGCAGCTGCTAATTGAACTTCATGCGTTTTCAAAATATTTTTTGCTTCAAATAAATTGGTTAATTCTATAAGATATTCAGACGATGTTATCACACCA
>NZ_JAGNYF010000072.1 GCF_017985075.1 Flavobacterium sp. | reverse complement strand
GTATCTTCTTGCAAAATAATACATTTACCTGTTTTCTTAACAGAAGCATAAATAGTGTCTAAATCTAAAGGTTGCAAGGTTCGTAAATCTATAACATCTGCAGAAATTTCAGGATTCTTTGCTAACGCTTCTAACGCCCAATGCACACCCGCACCAAAAGAAATTACAGTAATATCATTTCCTTCTTTAAGTAAAGCTGCTTTTCCTAAAGGAATCGTATAATAATCAGTTGGAACGTCTTGATGTATACTTCTATATAATTGTTTGTGTTCAAAAAACAAAACTGGATTTGGATCATTAATTGCGGTATTTAAAAGCCCTTTTACATCATACGGAAAAGCCGGATATATCACTTTTAACCCTGGTGTTTTAGTAAACCATGCTTCATTGGTTTGCGAATGAAAAGGACCTGCTTGAGTACCACCACCGCAAGGCATTCGTACTACTACATCCGCTTTTTCGTTCCAACGGTAATGTTGTTTGGCTAATAAATTGACAATCGGATTAAATCCTGTAGAAACGAAATCGGCAAATTGCATTTCTACAATTGCTTTGCATCCGTTTATAGACAAGCCCATTCCTGTAGACACTACGGCACTTTCGCAAATGGGTGTATTTCGCACACGTTCTTTTCCAAATTCAGCAACAAAACCATCTGTAATTTTAAACGCACCACCATACTCTGCAACATCTTGACCCATAATTATTAATTCCGGGTAACGTTGCATCGATTGTCGTAACGATTGTGAAATGGCATCAATAAATCGAATGTTTTCGGTTACTTCCGATGGGTTGATTTCTTGATGAATATAAGGTGCATAAACATCGTTTAACTCTTCTTCTAAATTAGCCACTACTTCTTCTGCAGCTTGAGTAATCGCCCAATGTTCATCTATTTCAGCTTTAATTGCTTCACGAATTTGATTATCCTCATTTTCAGATAACACATCAGTAGCTATTAAATATTTTCTATAATTTTCGATTGGATCTTTTTCAGCCCAAATATCCATTAATTCTTGAGGTACATATTTAGTACCACTCGCCTCTTCATGTCCACGCATTCTGAAGGTTTTAAACTCTAACAAAACAGGACGAGGATTGGCAATCATTGAAGCTTTGAGTGCTGAGATTTTAGTATAAACTTCTAAAATATTATTACCATCAAGTACATGACTTTCCATTCCGTAGCCGATACCTTTATCCGCTAAGTTTTCACAACGATACTGTTCGTTCGTTGGTGTTGAAAGTCCGTAACCGTTATTTTCAATAACGAACAATACTGGTAAATCCCAAACTGCGGCAATGTTTAACGCTTCGTGAAAATCACCTTCTGAAGTAGCGCCTTCACCTGTAAAAACAGCGGTAACTTTACCATTTTGTTTTAATTTATTTGCCAAAGCAATTCCGTCAGCCACACCTAATTGCGGACCCAAATGCGAAATCATTCCAATAATTTTATATTCTTGAGTTCCGAAATGAAAACTTCTATCTCTACCTTTTGTAAAGCCGGTTTTCTTTCCCTGCCATTGCGAAAACAATCGGTGCAAAGGAATCTCACGCGAGGTAAATACGCCTAAATTTCTATGCATTGGTAAAATGTATTCGTCTGCATCTAAAGCACACGTAATTCCTACAGAAATAGCTTCTTGTCCGATACCTGAAAACCATTTTGATACTTTTCCTTGTCGTAACAAAATGAGCATTTTTTCCTCAATTAGTCGGGGTTTAACTAATTTTTTATATAAAGTAAGTAACGTTTCGTTGCTAATATCTTGTCTATCAAAAATCATAAGTTGTAGGTGTCAAATTTTCTTCAAAAGTAGTAAAAATAACATTTTAAATGAATTTTGTTAGAATAATAATTATTTAATTTTATTATATTATAATTATTTAGAAACCTTTAATATTATTAAATCAATTACCATTTATATTAAAAATTACTTCATCTTATTTCTTGATGCAATACTATTTTGAATGTACCCTTTTTCATTATCAGATTCCTTAAATTTTTCCTCGTCTAATAACTCCTTTAATTGATTTTTAAAATCAATTATTAGTTTACTACGTCCTGTGAAATAGGTTTTTCTATTTACTAATACATCGTTTTCATAGGTCTCTAAAATTCGATAACAACCTGCAAAACTTGACCATTCCTTAGCAAGACCATCTAACTTTCCATTCTTATAGTTTGCACTTTCACAAACTATCCCATTAAGATAATATGACTCATAAACGCCCTCTCTTATACCATCTTTTGTATGATATCTTTCAGATAATGACCTGTCTTTTCGATAAATTAGATTTAATCCATTATCTGAAAGAACATCTATACATAGCTCTCTTTTTTTAAAAAAATTAAATAGACCCATCTTTTATTTAAAAAGTCTGAACCATAACCACATAGTCCGAATACAGTTTTATTTTTTCAACCTGTGATAACGAACTAACTTTATTTTTCTTTTTCGGTTTAGGGATATTCACCGGAACAATATCTATCAAGTTTTTAAGAAATGAAGATTTCACGGCATAATTTACGTTTTCACTAGTATATTGGTCTTTATCTAGTTGAGCTACCACTACTCCAACAACATTACCATAGTTATCAAATAATGGCCCACCACTATTACCACTCTGAATAGGTAATGATACTTGGTATCTGGTTACATCATCATCTATAGCGATTAAAGAACTTACTTTGCCATCTGTAAACTTCACTGTTTCCCCAATTACATCTGCTAAAGGAAAGCCCAAGGTAAAAATCTCATTTCCAACAGCCACTGATTCCGATGCAATTTTGTAAGGTAAATCTGGTAATGGAACAAAAGTACTATCGGTAATTTTAAGTATAGACAAGTCATTTGCTTTATCTGAAAGAACCACAACCGCTTTATATTTTTTGGTTTCACCATTATTAGTACACTTTATCCAAACTTCATTAGCTTCATCAATTACATGATAATTAGTAGCAACAAATCCTGACTTCTCAATAAAAAAACCAGAACCGCTTCCAGTCCAATTAAACTTACCCAGGTCTAAACCGTTTTGTACTTCATCATATGGCTCGGTGTCTTTAAAAACAAAATCTTTAATAATGATTGAAGAATTGACAACCTTTTCATCTTGAAACAGTACAATTTTAAATTCACTACCTTCAAAATCAAATAAATATTGAGTATCAACTATCTCCCCATTAATTATATAAAAGATTTTTTCTTCCTTTCGAACAATCTTCAAAACATTTTCAGCACCTACACCCAAATTAATCTTATCGGTTTTACTAAACTTATTTCCAAAATTTACATTATCAACTAAGTTATCTACTGTAAAAGTTCCTTGATTTGTAACTAAAAATTGATTGTAGGTATTTTCTACCATATTTTCATTCCATAATAATCCAAATTGTAAATTGGAATTATCTGTGTTTTTAAAAGTAACTTCAAATGAAAAATCATCATAATTTTTCCAAGGAAGATTTAAACCAATTGAAAAATCTTCACTTTTTTCTTTAGAAAAAGAAACCAACATACCTTCTTTGTCTTTTGCATAATGAGTTGAATCACTAGAAAACCAACGACTTTGTATTTCGTCTTTTAAAAAGGTATTTTTAACTACAACTTTACATTTTTGGTATTCGTTACATTCATGACAGAGCGGTTCTATTTCTCCATTAGTATATGAATCAATACTTCGTAACGTTCCGTCAGAATATCTCATAATCCAATCTTTATGTTTATAGCCATCCAAATACATTCCTTTTTGGAAAATCTTGTTATTTCCAAAATAACTAACATAAGAGCCATTCAATATCCCTTTGTCAAAAGTTTCCTCATAATCTTTTATTCCACTAACAAGAAAATATTTCCAAAGTCCTATTTTTAGTCCGTTTTCATAATTACCTTCAGTTATAATTTTACCATTTTTAGCAAATTCGTTGAAAGCTCCATAAAATTTAGATTTTGATAGTTGTTCTAGATTAAGCTCAGTAGAACTAAATCTTGATCTCACCTCTCCCGTTTTATAAAAAGTCTGATAGTTTTCATTTTTCTTGGAAGTATCAAAAGAAAGTGTATAATCATAATGAGTATCCTTTGCAACCTCCCATTTTGAATTAAAATAAATTGTTTGAGATTGGGCAAATAAGTTTGCGGTACTGGAAATAATAACCAGTAAAATAATAGATAGCATTTTCATTTTAGTTTTGTTTTTCATAATTAAAAAATTAGGTTAATAATAAGTTTGGTTTTGCATTTCTGATATACTATATCTATTTAAAAAAGATAATTCAGCATATTATTATAAAAGTAATTTTCAATTCATAGAAGGGGTTTTGTTAGTTAGATTATAAAATTATTGTAAAATGTATCTGTATCAAAATAGCTTTAAAGGCCTATTTCATGACAAAAAAGGTAACACTACTAACAAGCTTATTAGTATTAATTTAAAATAGAATATAAATTAGTTCTACTTATAATAAAACAAAAATTCGGCACCAATAAAATTTATATAAACTTTTAAACGTTAGTTGATTAGTTAATTCTATTGCATGAGTTTGTTATTTCACAAGAAATAGATAGTGGTAAATTTAATTTAGATTTCGTTAACAAATGGTAATGCTACTTTAGGAATGTTAATAGAGTTAGAAAAGCAACTATATTTTTCCCAACAAGGTAATTTCCCATAATGCGAAATTGTATTTTCATACACATAGTCATGATTATACTGATACATTCTCCCGTTTGGAAAATTGACAATAATAATTAAACTATTACCATACCAATCTTTAGATATTTTAAAACATTTAGATTCTCTTTGATCTAAGAAATTATTAATTTTTGATTTAATTGAGCTTTCTTTTTTAACATCTTTCGTGTTAACTATAAATTTATCATTTTTCTTAGTTTTTGGTTGATTGAAATCCTTTAACTTATAATCTATTATTATATCTTTCGGTTCTTTAATTGCTATACAAAAACCTTGTCCTTCAACAAACGCTTTAAAAATGAATTTATTTGTTTCATTGTAAAAATGGTTATATAGCCACCAGATTACATATTCAATACATTGATTGTTTTCACCGTAATCAATAGGCATGTCATATTTTCTTGGTGAGAAAAAAGGAAAATGATTTAAAGGACTTAACAATCTAAGACATCTTCTTTTTAAATCATTTTTATGAGTAATTAACTCGCCATTAGGTGAACATTGAAAAATATGACAATGCTTCCATCCATTTTTTGAAAATGAATGATGCTTTCTACCAATAATACCCCACTCACTTTTTTGTCTTTCCTCTTTTCTTAAAGCAAACGCAATTGGAAAACTTTTATTTTCAATTAAATCTTTAAAATCTAATTCAAATAAATAGTATGTATTCATAAAAACCCACAAAGCAGGTTCGTTATCTGAAACAGTAAAAGAACAGTTTTCATAAGAAAACAAACTTCCTCTATAACTATGATTTTTAAATTTTCTTAAAACTAATAAAGATGTATCCATCTCAATATATTTAACTAAATTAAGATGATTCTTAATCATTATATCTTGATTAGGAAGCAATTTAGTTAATTCTAAATCTAAAAATTCCCTTAAAGTATTACTTTTAATAATATTTGTACCTGGATATTTTCTCATATTTTTTATTTAATAGATTAATTAAAATTTTTAAGAATTTTTTTTTAGAATTTGAGTTCAATGAAACAATAGTCTATACTATACAGAGCTTGTCAAGTGCTATTTTGTTCTTTTTGACTTTATTTTTATGATTTATATAATATTATAACAAATAATTTAAATATAATTTAAAACTTTAACAATTATATTTTTAATTTTTATTAATAATTCAATAAAAAATGCGCACCAAACAGTCTGTTTTAAACAAAGAAAACAGAAAAAGCTCCAAAAATCATTAAGATTTTTATACTAATTTCATAAAAACATATCCTATTTGTGTAATTATTTATTTAATTAAAAATTAATTACATAAAAAATATAGAATGAAATAGTTTTTTGACAATCCTATTTATAGTACTATCTTTGCAGGATTAAAATTTAGAATAATGTCATTAAGATACAGATTAGCATTTTATTTATTCGGTTTGTTAATTGGGTTTTATTTTGTGGGGGAATTTTTATCTGCAAAAGCGACTTCTAGAGGCGTAACCTTTTGTTATTTTCCAAATTGCAGAGTCATAAAAGACATAAGAAGCAAACCTTTTAAAACATCTGCAGCAGTGGATAGCATTTTTGCTAAAAAAACAACCACTATGAAAGCCATTGATGAAGCAATTTCTAATGGTGATGTCGATTTTTCAAAAAGTAACGTTCCTTATAAAAATGGAAAAAAATACATAATTGATTCTCAATTATCTGAAAATAAAAAAGTTACCTTAACCATAATAAATCAAACCGATAAAGTAATTTTAGAGGATATACAATTTAAATAATTATTTATATTTTTTTACTTGGAAATGTAATATTTGAGTGTATATTTGCACTCGCAATACGAAAGTAGTGCATTTTATTGGGGCAATTAGCTCAGCTGGTTCAGAGCACCTCGTTTACACCGAGGGGGTCGGGGGTTCGAACCCCTCATTGCCCACAAACATTTAACTCCTTAAGAAATTAAGGAGTTTTTTTATGTCAAAAAAATAATTTTAGAGAATTAATAAAAACGTATTATTAAGTAATGTTTTTATAAAAAATTGTCTTGTCCTAAAATAGCTATACACAAAACAGTGTGTATGGAAAATCAAAACGAAGTAATTTACGCCGTTCGTGAGAACAATCAAAGTCATTATGACAAGCGACTGATTTTAAATATTGTCAAAGAAGTTGAAAGAGGTTTACCTAGAAAGGAAGCTGTCCGGGTTTATGGAATTGGTAAAGCCTCATTGGATAATTGGATGAGGGTTTATGGTTCGATAAACTATCATGAGAATATCAAGC